>DASVNP010000021.1:0-24515 GCA_036383775.1 Paraburkholderia sp.
TTCTCGAAGGCATCGGCTATATCGTGCCCGTGCCTGCGGGCGTCAAGGCCACGACCAACCACGTGGACACCGAGATCGCCGAACAGGCCGGCCCGCAGCTCGTCGTGCCGCTGTCGAATCAGCGCTATGCGCTGAACGCGGCCAACGCGCGCTGGGGCAGCCTGTATGACGCGCTGTACGGCACCGATGCGATTCCCGAGACCAACGGCGCCGACAAGCAGAAGGCCTTCAACCCGGTGCGCGGCGCCGCGGTGATCGCCTACGCCCGCAAATTTCTCGATCAGGCCGCGCCGCTCGCGAACGGCTCGCATGCCGATGCGACGCGCTACAGCGTCGATGGCGGCAAGCTGGCCGTCACGCTGAAAAACGGCACGAGCGCGCTGCAAACGCCGGCGCAGTTCATCGGCTACCAGGGCGACGCGAGCGCGCCGTCCGCCGTGCTGCTCAAGCACAACGGCCTGCACTTCGAAATCCAGATCGACGCGAACGATCCGATCGGCAAGACCGATGCGGCGCACGTGAAGGACGTGGTGGTCGAAGCGGCGGTGAGCACCATCATCGACTGCGAAGACTCGGTCGCGGCCGTGGACGCCGACGACAAGGTACAGCTCTACCGCAACTGGCTCGGCCTGATGAACGGCGACCTGGCCGAAGAAGTCACGAAGAACGGCAAGACCTTCACGCGGCGTCTGAACGAAGACCGCGTGTATGTCGCCGCGAACGGCACAGCACCGGTCGTGCTGCATGGCCGCTCGCTCCTGTTCATCCGCAACGTCGGTCATTTGATGACCAATCCGGCGGTGCTGACCCAAGACGGCCACGAGATTCCGGAAGGCATTCTCGACGCGGTGATCACCACACTGTGCGCGTTGCACGATCGCAAGCACCAGCTGAATTCGCGTACCGGCTCGATCTATATCGTGAAGCCGAAAATGCACGGCCCGGCCGAAGTCGCCTTCGCGAGCGAGCTGTTCGCGCGTGTCGAAGACCTGCTGAAGCTGCCGCGCAACACGATCAAGATGGGCATCATGGACGAGGAGCGCCGCACCAGCGTGAACCTGCTCGCCTGTATCGCCGAAGCATCGGAGCGGGTTGCGTTCATCAACACAGGTTTCCTCGACCGCACCGGCGACGAAATGCACTCGGCCATGCAAGCCGGCCCGATGATGCGCAAGGGCGACATGAAATCGAGCGCGTGGATCACCGCGTACGAGCGCAGCAATGTGCTGGTCGGTTTGAGCGCGGGCCTGCGTGGCCGCTCGCAGATCGGCAAAGGCATGTGGGCGATGCCGGACCTGATGCACGCCATGCTCGAACAGAAGATCGCGCACCCGAAGGCCGGTGCGAACACCGCATGGGTGCCCTCGCCGACCGCCGCGACGCTGCACGCGCTGCACTACCATCAGGTCGACGTGCAGGCGGTCCAGCAGGAACTTGAGCGCACCGACTACGCGAAGGTGCGCGACGAACTGCTCGACGGCCTGCTGACGATTCCGGTGGTGGAGTCGGCCAA
Organism: Paraburkholderia sp.; assembly: GCA_036383775.1. GTDB lineage: Bacteria > Pseudomonadota > Gammaproteobacteria > Burkholderiales > Burkholderiaceae > Paraburkholderia. Next base: position 1,514 of record DASVNP010000021.1, read on the forward strand.
GTGGAGCGACGACGAAATTCGCGCTGAGATCGACAACAACGTGCAGGGCATTCTCGGCTACGTGGTGCGCTGGATCGATCAGGGCGTGGGTTGCTCGAAGGTGCCGGACATTCACAACGTCGGTCTGATGGAAGATCGCGCCACGCTGCGTATCTCCAGCCAGCACATCGCCAACTGGCTGTATCACGGCGTGGTGCAGCGTGAGTTGGTCGAAGAAACGTTCAAGCGCATGGCGAAGGTGGTCGACGGGCAGAACGCCGGCGACCCGCTCTACAAGCCGATGGCGCCGGGCTTCGACACGATAGCGTTCAAGGCCGCGCAAGCGCTGGTTTTTGAGGGACGTCAGCAGCCGAGCGGCTACACGGAACCGCTGCTGCACAAGTTCCGGCTGGAAGTGAAGCGGGAATAGTAACGATAGATCTACGGGCCTGAAGCAGGCGCGCAAGAAATTCACGGGTGAGGCAAGGTATCCGGCACCCGTTTTCAGTTTGCGCAAGTGCTTGGTGACGCCTGCCACATCTTGGCGCGTCTCGCGGCGTCACGGCAGTTTCCGCGCGACGCGCGCAAGTTTGTGGGCCGATGCGTATGCTTTACCCGCACCCAATCTTCCAATTGCCGCTGTCGATCTCAGTAAAAATCCGCCACCCTATCCGATCGGCACGGGCGCACTGCCGTCCCTAGTTCGCAGCCGACCGCACATGCATTTGCATTTCAGGCCGCGAATTGTGGGCAGATCCCCATCTGAGTACGTCGAATCGCATGAATGTGAGCATCACTCAGAGGTAGGCAGGAAGCCTTTGATTTTGAACCGCTTTTTGCTAGGGACGTAAGGCGAAGCCTTGTCACGCTTACCTGCTCCTAACCCCGAAATTGCATCTATAACGAGGGGATCCCCAATTTTGCGGAGATCTTTGATGGGATTTCCGAATCGCCGACTCGGAAATATTCGCAGCGACGGGAAGACTATAAAATTCCGTGGGCCGCTCGTCTTTGGAACAACTTTCTGCAAAATCTTTGGAAGCAATTTTGTTCCCGGTCAACCACCGACCCAGCTCTCACGCCCCATCCGCGGGAACAAAATCGTGCAAACCAACGGCTAGCCTAACACCAATGTGCATTCAAAAATTCAGACGGCCTTGCGCAGGAAGCCCTGATTACCACCGTTGCGGTTGGGCGCGAAGCCGTTGGCCAGCAGGGTCTCTTCCGCCGTGTCGTAGAACACACCGATCTTGCTGATTTCGCGCGCCTGCTGGGCGGTGGCCACCTCGCGTCCGAACTCGCGCGAGATGCGCACCAGTTGCTCGATCTGCTCGACCGTGCTCATCTTCTTCGTGCGCGCCTGGTTCCAGAGACAGTCCTCGGTGCCGCAGCGCACGTGCAGGCCCAGCGCAATGCCCATCATGTTGACCGGCAGCACATTGCGCACTGAGCTCTCGACTGTCAGCACTGCGCCGTCCGGCGTAGCGCGCACAAAGTTGGCCAGGTTGTAGATATTCGGTGCGTCCATCCCGCCGCTGATCGCCACCCAGTTCATGACCAGTGGGCCCTTATAGATGCCACGCCGAATCAGCCGCTCCACCGACTCGAAGCTGTTGATGTTGTAGCACTGGAAGGCGCTCTGAATGCCGGCTTCGCTCAGACGGCGAATGTGCTCCTCGGCCCAGCCGGGCTGAGCCGGCACCGTCATCTCCTTGTAGGCGTTGTAGATCGCAGGATTTTCTCTCGACGTACCCTTGAAATCCGCCAGCTCCGCATGTTCGGTGACGTTCATCTGCGAGGTGTTGATCGTCACCGTGACCTGGTCGGGCTTGGGATCGAGTTCGGCCAGCATGTGGCGCGTGTCGTCGCTCAGCCATTTGGCTGCGGCACCTTCGGTCTCCGGCGCGAAGCTGATCGAGCCGCCCACCTGGATGATCATCTCGGGTACGCGGGCGCGCACGCCGGCGATCAGCTCGTTGAACTTCGACAGGCGCTTGCTGCCCTTCCCGTCCAGTTCGCGCACGTGCAGGTGGAGCACAGTGGCGCCGGCGTTATAGCAATCCACGGCCTTCTGGATCTGCTGCTCCATCGTGACCGGGATGTCCTCAGGAAAATCGGAGGGCAGCCATCCTGGGGCATAAGGCGCGGCCGTGATGATCAGAGGTTGCTGGTTTTCAGGGTAGAGCGAACCGTCGAGAAAGTTCATGTCACGTCTCCAATGGCAGATTGGGAGTAAGGAGAGAAATAGCGGGATGGGGATGTCGATCCAATCACTCAGCAGTGCTTGCCGTCGACAATTCTCTTTCGGTAAACCGATGACGCCGTTTGTTCGAAGCGTGTCCTTGCACCAATACCCAGAAATCAGGTCGCAGCGCCGGTGCTCAGCGTGCCGGCGAGGGCTGGTGCCACATCCAGCTTCACATCGGAGATTCGGGCCGCATCCGCGTCGTAACTGCGCATTGCGACGACAAAAAACACCGCGGCAAATACGCTGCACAGAGGAATGAATGTCAGTGCGTTTTGCAAGCCCCATTGGTCGGACAGAACACCCGCCAGGAACGGACCCACGGCCAGGCCAAACACGTTTTGAAACAGGGAAAGTACGGCCGCGCCGGTAGAGCGCACACCTGGGTGAATGACGTCCATGGCAACGCCGGCAACCACACCGACGGTGCAGTTCATGAAAAAAGCGCCAAGAAGGATCAGCTTGAACTGTGTATCACCCGTGTATGTGCCGCCAAACGCCACCATGAAGATCGCCGATGTGATCAGGCACAGCACGGACAGCGCGGGCAGCTTGTTGCGCGGTGTGCGAACGGCCAGGCGTCCCACCACAATGCCCCAGAATGTGCAGCTAAAGGCGCCGACCAATACCACCGCCGCCGCAGCCTTGCCTGCAGCCTCCGGGGCCATGCCGTGGAAACGATTCAGGTAGCTGGGCAGCCACGACCAGATGGCCGACACCGTAATCAATTCTGCCGCCGCTCCGGCACAAACCCACAGCAGCGTGCGCGTGCGCGCCAAGGTGCCAAAGATGTGCTTGAGCGTCCCACCCAGCGACTGGGTCACCTGGTTCGAGCCCGGCGTCAGTGCCACCGTCTTGTAGTCGCGCACGAGCAGATAAAGCAAGGCCAGCACGAGCCCGGGTACGCCGACCACACCGAAGGCAGCCTTCCAGCCCCACCTGGCCGCGATCATGCCTCCCAACACGACGCCCAGCACTGAACCCAGCGATGGAGCCGCGAAGAAGGCGCCGAGCACGGCGCTGCGCAAGCGCTTGGGAAACAGAGTCGAGATCAGGGCGGCTCCTACTGAACCGTAGCCGGTTTCACCCACCCCCACCATCGCACGCGCCACGAACAATTGACTGTAATTGGCCGTGAACATGCACGAGATCGTGGCTAGGCTCCATGCGATCGCCATCACCACGATGCTCTTCACACGGCCCATGCGGTCGGCCACCAGTGCCACCGGCAATCCGCCTGCCCCCACCACGATGGAAATGATGGAAACCAGGGAGCCCAACTGTTTGTCACTCAGATGCCATTCGCTCTTGATGTGAGGGAATAGCGAGACGATTACCTGTCGGTCGATAAAATCGAACATCATGAGCGCGAAGGTCAGCGCAAATGCAAACCAGGCTTGCCGCCTGCTCGTCAGGTAGTGGTCGTTGTTGCGAGCCTCCGGGCCATCGGGTATCACGTTCATGCTTGTCTCCTGATATTTTTTGAAATACCGGCCACGGTCCTGACGCCTCGCGTGTTCAGACGGTCCGATTGTCTATCAGGCCCATCAAGCTTGGTAGTGTGGGTGTGATGGGTTTCCCCCGCTTGACATTACATGACACGGACTTATCATTTGATGCCAGTCTTCTATTCGGTTTTCCGATGTCGTCACTTGTCCGCGCTGCGAGCTTAACCAACTACAGTGAGGTCGCTCGTGCAGCCGGACTGGACCCGGTGCGGATGCTTCTTGACGCGGGATTAAGTCCGGGCGTACTGCGCGAGCCGGACCTCATGATTCCGGTCGAGCGTGTCGGACAACTGCTCCAGGCGTCCGCAACCCTGTCAGGCAACGAGAGTTTCGGACTGTGCATGGCCGAGTCGCGCCTCCTGTCCAATCTTGGGGCGGTCGGATTGCTGATCCGCGACCAGGCGACGCTGCGCGACTCGCTCAACATGCTGATGCGCTACCAGGCCTTGCTCAACGGTGCGCTGTCGCTGGCGGTCGAGGAATGCGGCGAACTGGTCATCATTCGCGAGGTGGTCATTACTGGCCGTGCGCATCAGCCCACGCGCCAAAGGGTTGAACTGGCGCTAGGTGTCATGGTGCAGTTGATACGCCAGCTCCTCAAGACCGACTGGCAACCGCGGCGGGTATGCTTCGAACATCCGGCGCCGCGCGACACCAGTACACACCAACGGTTTTTTGGTAGTTGCGTCGAGTTCGACTATGACTTCAACTGCATCATCTGCGCGAAGGACGATCTCGACGCACGCAACCCGTCAGCCGATCCGGCGATGGCGCGCTACGCGCAGCAGTTGCTGGACGCGTCTGTCATGTCGCAGCAGGCGACCATGCTTGAGGACGTGCGGCGCACGATCCTGCTGCTGTTACCCAGTGGACGCTGCGGCATCGAACTGGTGGCCGAGCACCTCGGCGTGGTGTGCCGCACGGTCCAGCGCCGGCTGGCGGAACAGGGGCAGAGCTTCTCGTCGATCGTAAACGACATCCGCAAGGAACTCAGCACGCGTCATGTCATCGAGAGCGATCGTCCGTTGACTGAGGTGGCGACCCTGCTCGGCTTTTCCGCGCCGAGCGCATTTTCCCGCTGGTATCACACGCAATTCGGTTGCAGCGCCAAGGAGAGCCGGGCGACGCGCGGCGCAGTGCGCGGACAGACGGCAGACGAGGCTCGCTAACGCGTCGTGCGGCGCGTCCCCTGGCGCTTCGCGAGGCCGCCGTATGACAGCGCTGTATCGATGCCCCCCACGCAAGCCGAATGCTCGCGAACACGATACGCCACGGCGATTTCGACCTGATCTTCGAAGTCGCTTAAAGGTTTGAACACCACGCCGGGTTGAGCGAATCCCTGGATGGATTGAGGCACAAGGGCTACGCCGTAGCCCGCCGACGCCATGCTGACCGCAGTAATGAAATCGTTGACCCGATACTCCGGTTGCGCATCGAACCCGCAGACGCGGCCGAGTCTGGCGAGATCTTCAGCGAAGCCGGCCGCCTCATTGAACTGCGGCGCAATGAACGACACCCCCCGCAACTGGGCAGCCTTCACGGCTTTCACGCGCACGAGTGGGCTGCTCGCCGGCAGCGCAATCAGCAGGCGTTCGCTCTGAACGACTTTGGCTGTGACCCCGTCGGGATAGTGCGCGCGGGGTCGAATGAAACCAACATCGATGGTCCCGTCCGACAAACGTTCCAGTTGCGTTGGCGTTTCCATCGCCACGACGTGCATGCGGACGTCCGGGCTCGCCATCCTGAATGCCCAGCGTATCGGGTAGCAGCCCGGTCGTAACGGCCGAGCCGATATAGCCGAGTGCAACGTGACCTGCTTCTCCTCTTGCTGCTAGACGCCCAATGCGGTCGGCGCGCTCCAGTTGTCGCAGTACGGCCTTGGCTTCGACCAGAAAAACGTCCCCAGCATCGGTCAGCGTGATCGCCGCGCGTTTGTTGCGATTGAGCAGCCGTACGCCGAGATCGGTTTCAAGCCTCTTGATCTGCTGGCTAAGCACCGATTGTGCAATATCGAGCCGGTCGGCTGTGCGAGCGAAGTGCAAATCTTCGGCCAACGCAACGAATAGTTTGAGTTGCCGACTATCGATCATTTTTAATCTCAATCTACGAATAAAAATGCAGTTTGTACGTGTTTAACGAATCACAGGTAAGGAGTCAAATAGCCATACTTTCTTCCCAAGGACACCTTCATGAGATCCGTCACAGCACTGCCGATGCCGATCGGCGCCTATCTCGTCGACGAGTTCGACGCACGTTTCGATCTTGCTCCACTTACCCGGTCGCACTCGTCAGACCAGGTACATCGTCTGGCGATCGGGTAAGCACACGGCCGGGCGACCTTCTGCATGGGAGATCGAAGGGGCGAGCCTGCGCATGCCGTGCGCCATGCGTATGACTTTGGGTCGCGGCCAGTGCGCACGGTGCATACTGCAACTCAAGCTGCGGTATATTGAGTCGACACAGGAATCTGAGGCTTGACCCATTTCAATTCAGAAGCTCGTCAGTCGGGACTCTCGCCGCCAGGAGGGAGTTAATAGATGCTGACGACGGAACTCAGGAGACAGCATGGCTTCCCCGTTCAATATGCCGGACGAGTTCGTCCAGGGTTTCTTCAAATCCGGGCAGAGCCTGCTGCACGCCTTCACCGGCATGAGCGGTGATGCGCCCGCCAGTTCAGGAAGCACGCCGGTGTTGGCATTGGCCCAGGCGCAAGCCCATTATTGGCAGCAGCAGATGGCCTTGTACATGGGCATGGTCGCGAGCGCTACCGGAAAAACGCCGGAGCCGACCGTCCAGCCCGAGCGCGGCGACCGGCGATTCAGCGCCGAGGCCTGGAACAACAATGCCTGGTACAGCCTTCTGAAACAGACATACCTGCTCAACTCGCGCCTGCTCAACGATATGGTCGAAGCGGCGGGCCTCGGTGAGAAGGAAAAGCACAAGCTGCGTTTCTACGCGCGCCAGTTCATCGACTCGATGAGCCCAGCCAACTTCGCCGCCACCAACCCCGATGCGATGAAAACCGCGCTAGAGACGCAGGGCGAGAGCGTGCGTGCCGGTTTCGCCAATCTGCTCGAAGACCTGAAGCGCGGCCGGATCTCGATCACCGATGAAACTGCCTTCGAGGTAGGCCGCAACGTGGCCGTGTCAAAAGGCTCGGTGGTGTTTGAGAACGAACTGTTCCAGCTGATCCAGTACGCACCGCTCACCGACGAGGTCGCCGAGCGACCGCTGGTGATCGTGCCGCCCTGCATCAACAAGTTCTACATCCTCGACCTCCAGCCGGACAACTCGTTCGTGCGTTTCGCGTGCGAACAGGGGCAGACGGTGTTCCTCGTGTCGTGGCGCAACCCTGACGCAGACCTGGGTCACATCACCTGGGACGACTACCTCGAAAAGGGCGCAATCAAGGCGATCGAGGCCGGGCGCGCGATCAGCGGCGCCGACAAGGTCAACGCGGTCGGCTGGTGCGTGGGCGGCACGATCCTGTCGTCGGCGCTCGCGGTGCTGCGCGCGCGGGGCGACGATCCGGTGGAAAGCCTCACGCTCCTTACGACCATGCTCGATTTCAGCGACCCGGGCGATCTCGGTGTGTTCATCGACGAACAGGGCGTGTCGCAGCGCGAGCAGACCATCGGACGCGGCGGCATCTATTCGGGTGGCGAACTCGGCTTTGTCTTCCAAACCCTACGCGCCAACGATCTCATCTGGCCGTATGTCGTCAACAACTACCTGAAGGGCGGTGCGCCACAGGCGTTCGACCTTCTGTACTGGAACGCCGACGGCACCAACCTCCCCGGGCCGATGTACGCCTGGTATCTGCGCAACATGTATCTTGAGAACAACCTGTGCAAGGCAGGGCGGCTCTCGATGTGCGGTACGCCGGTGGACCTCGGACGGATCGACATGCCGAGCTATATCTTCGGCACACAGGAAGATCACATCGTACCGTGGCGGGGCGCGTATCGCTCGACGCAACTGGTAGGCGGCGAGACGCAATTCGTGCTTGGCGCGAGCGGACATATCGCGGGCGTCATCAATCCGGCATCAAAGAACAAGCGCAGCTTCTGGATCGACGGCACGCTCGGCGACGACCCGCAGGCGTGGCTTGCGACGGCGACGTCGCAGCCGGGAAGCTGGTGGACGCACTGGATGAACTGGCTGAAACCGCATGCGGGCAAACAGATCAAAGCGCCTAAGCGGGCGGGCAATACGAAATACAAGCCGATCGAGCCGGCGCCGGGGCGCTACGTCGCGAGGCATCCGCCGGAAGTGATGGGCGTGTGACCGGCAAAGGCCTTTAGGCCGGGCGCGCCTACGTCTGCGCGTTCTCGATGGCGATCGACAGCGCCTCCAGAGTCAGAGGCGCAATGCTGCGCCCGCGGGCGACGTCAAATCACGCCGTCAGCCTTCAACCGGGAGAGTTGCTCACCGGACAGCCCGAGCAACGTCTGGAGCACGTCGTCCGTGCCCTCCCCCAGTCGAGGCGGCGCGCTTCGTACCGGTAAGCGCGCGCCGTCGAAGCGCCAGGGCGGAGCGAGGACTTGCGTGCTACCAACCTCCGGATGCGGATGCGTCGTTACGAGCCCGGCATTCGTCGCACGCTTCGAGGTCAGCGCTTCGTGAAGCCCGAGGACTTCACCGCATGGAATGCCGGCCTGCGTCAGACGATCGAGCAGACTACGGCGCCCTCTTCGTTCGATCTCGCGATCGATTTCGGGCACCAGCACCGCCCGATTCGCAGCGCGGCCGATATTGGTCTGAAAGCGATCGTCCTCGGCAAGATCGGGCCGTTCGATTACCTCGCGGCAAAAGCGCACAAACTGGTTATTGTTGCCGACCGTGATGACGAGCGGCCCGTCCGCGGCATCGAATACACCGTACGGTACGATTGAAGGATGCGCGTTTCCGTAACGCGGCGTGTCCTCGCCCGAGATCAGCGCTTCCATCCCGCAATACGAGGTGATCATCAGTCCGCAATCGAACAGCGCCATTTCAATGTGGTGTCCGTTGCCGGTTCGTTGACGCTCGTAGAGCGCCGCCAGAATGGCCTGGGCCGAGTACATCCCGGTGAACATATCGACCGCCGCGATTCCGAACTTCAACGGGGACTGGCCGGCTTCGCCGTTGAGCGCCATCAGCCCTGCCTCGCCCTGAACCACCAGATCGTAGCCGGGGCGTGCGGCTTCCGGTCCCGTGCGGTCGTAGCCGGAAATCGAGCAGTAGATCAGGCCCTCGTGGTTCTGCTTCAGTTGCTCGTAGCCAAGGCCCAGCTTCTCCATGCCGCCGAACTTGAAGTTCTGGATCACGACGTCGCTCTTCTGAGCCAGATCTCGCGCAATCTGCTGACCCTCGACGGTTTGCAGGTCGAGGCTCACCGAGCGCTTGTTGCGGTTGACGCTATTGAAATAGGCCGTCTCGGTCGATCCGATGCGCAAGCCCCAATCGCGCGTGTCGTCGCCGCGTTTCGGGTGCTCGACCTTGATGACTTCGGCGCCGAGGTCGCCCAGCACCATGCCGCACCACGGGCCCGCCAGCACGCGGGAAAGATCGAGCACGCGCACGCCCGCGAGCGGCAGCGATGGATTCAGGTTTGACATAGCAAGTCCGTATTTGCAGGAGTTTCTGGCTCACCCGGCGTAAGCGGTATAGCTGGCCCATCAGGTGGACCACCCAGAACATGGACATCAGAAGACGTTCAGCCGATGAGGTTCGCCACGCCGGCAGCACGCTCAGCCGCGTCGCGCTTCCGCGATGTGACACCACCGGCCAATTAGGTACGCCGTGAAGGGCAGAACTGCTGCGAGCGGAAGCAAGCGCAACGCGCCTTGAAGACCCACCGCGTCCGCTACTACGCCGGTGAAAAAGGGACCAGCCGCGAGGCCTAATATATTGTTGAAAAGCGTCAGCGTGGCAAATGCCGAGCCATGGATAGCTGGCGGTGTGGCCCCAGCAATAATCGCGCTACATGTGCCGAACGAACTGGCAAGGAAGAACACCGCGGGCGCAAGGAGCGCGAGTTGCAGATTGCCCGGTGGCAAGCGGAACGCGACCGCCAGCAGGATGCCTAGCACGAGGCAATAACAAATGGCCATGTTCCAGCGCTTAAGCGACGAGTCCCGGCTGATCCGGTCGGTGATCACACCGCACAGGAGTTGGCCCATGCCGCTGACCAGGACAAGACCTGCCGCCAAGACGGCTGCCTTGCTGACCGGCATGTCCCAGTAGCGATTCAGGTAGCTGGGCAGCCACACGAAAAGCGTGCCCTGAATGAAGATCTGCAGGGCGCTGCCGAGGTACGCACAAAAGACGGAACGGGACGGAAACAGGCCAGAGAAAAATGCTTGAGGCGTCAGTTTCAGACGCTCGGACACCGGCGTTCCGCTCGCATTGTCCGGCTGCGAACGCGCGAGCCGTTTTTCCGTGACTATGAAGAAGTAAATGATCACCAGCACAAAACCAAAGATCGCCATCAGACCCATCGACCAGCGCCAGCCAAAGTGAGTCGCAACGACGCCGGAAAGCGAAACACCGAGCACGGACCCAAAGGCAGCGGCAGACGTAAAGCCGCCGGCAATGGTAGAGCGCAGACGCTTTGGAAAGATGCTCATGAGCATGGCGAGTCCGACACTTCCGTAAGCAGCCTCGCCGACACCAACGAAGATGCGCGCGATGAACATCTCGTTGTAGCTGCTGGCAATCGCGCACCCGAGCGTGGCAACGCTCCATAGCGCAGCCATCAGTGCGATGCTTTTGACACGCCCCCAACGGTCCGCGATTATGGAAAACGGCAGGGTCAGCACGCCGACCGCCAGCGGCACCACGCCGCTAATCGACCCGAGCTTTGTATCGGTAAGCTGCCACTGCACTTTCAAGATCGGAAACAAGGCATTGAGCGCCTGCCGCGACATGTAGTCAGACAGCAAGAGGCAAAACATCAATGCGAATACCACCCACGCGTAGGCTCGGGCGCCACTGGTAACCGCCGCCGACGTGGCCGGCACTACGTTACTTGTATAAAGGTTCAATTCTGTCTCCTCCGATGATTCACTAAATTCATACTGAATCGTGCCGCTTGATGTCGTCTGGCCCGTGCGAAGCAAGACCTCTACGCCAAGACCGGCCGTGGTTTCTGCTGACCGTCAGCATCGCCGGATGCTTTCTTTGTGTCGCCGTGCGCGCTTTGGAGTTCGACGCTTATTTCGGGCGTCTTGATGACTAGCGTGATGACGTTGAAATTCGCTCGGTTTGCTCCTCGATCAGAATCGGGTGTTCAGCGGAAAGCAATTGCTTGCGGCCGCAAAGCTTTAGACGATAGACACTGATTTCAGGATAGCACCGAGAATTATTTTTGGCGACATTAATTATTAGACGCACGTGAAGCATCCCGTCTGAGCGTAGAAACGAATTGTTGCGAAGCGGCGCAAACCGGACGCGAAGCTAAGGTTCGCAATATTGAGGGCACGACGAAACGCAATCACGTGCACGACATGCTGACCAACCTGGGGGCATTGTCAACGCCGGCCGTTTCGTCGGGTTCCGATGGACGTCTGGTATGTCACATGCGATCAGATGCTGTTCATCGAATCGCTGAAGAAGAACGACTATTGCCCACTACGCGCCACCCAGCAGGTGGACGACGCGGGCGCAAGATCCCCGCAGCGGTGCGTAGCAAACAACAGGAGGTGCTGGCATGCGGTGCCCGCTCCTGGGCGAGCGCACCCAGCGTCGAGGAGAGGATGGATGAGCGGGAAGTGAAGTCGATTCCGACGACATGACATCCCACCTCGATCCAACTATGCAGGGAACGTCCCAATCAATTCGTGTGAGATCGCGGCCACGATTGACGGGCCGCCGCCGGTGGAAAACTCGATGCGGAGTTCCAAAAGATGGAACGCCGGGCAATCAGGATTCAACCGTCCTAAGCACACGGGGAGCGACTCGCTTTTTAGGGGCGGCCGCTACTTCAGGCTGCGCAGCCTTTGGGGCACGTGCACGCCGACTGTCTGCCGGTTTTTCAGCGATTGCGCGAATGGCAGCATCTCTCGCGTCGTCCAGGCGCGAGGCCGCAAGTGAAAGCAGTAGTTCGTTGTCCCGCTTGATCGCGGCCTTCTGCAAAGCGTGCCAGACCTTTAAAGATGCACGAACCGATTGCGGCTTTGCCACAAATCCTAGCCGGACATAACGCAGTGTTCGCAATGAGATGGAGTGCAGGACATCGACCAGAAGCCGGTTGCGGCACAGATCGACCGTGTTGAAATTCAGAAGGAAGCTTTCCACGGCGTACGCGTCTACCGACTCCTCGGCTGCCTTGGTTAGCTTGGGCATATGCGCGGTCAGTAACGCCTCCAACTCGGCCGGGCTTTCGCGCGCCACCTGCTCCAACATCGTGACGTAAAGCACGCTGCGCACGCGGAAAATGTCCCGAAGCTCATTCTCGTCGGGCGCCGTAACGATCGCCCCGCGCCTGGCCTGAAACTCAACCAGGCGGTCCCGCTCCAGTATCCGCATCGCTTCGCGCACCGGAGCGCGGCTGACGTGCAGCACCTCGCTGATATCTTTCTCCAGCAAGCGTTGCCCCGACTTCACCAGGTCGAGCGTGATGACCCCGGCCAGCCGTGCAGCGATCTGCTCGGCAATCGGCACTGAGGCATACGCCCAGTCCTGCCCGCGCAGCACCGCCCGCTCGACTGCCAGCATCAGTGAATTCTTGGGCGTAAGGAGCGCGGAAAGATCGGGAAGGTTTTGCGTTTTATTTCGGGCCATGGCGGATAGCGGAATCAATTTTCGTCGAATTTAATATTTTGATCATTATAGTCTCCGGCATTGTAATGTCGACAAAAACTCCCTGGCCGCCCGCTGGAGCCCGAACAGCTCAAACCTCGCCTGGACAAGCAAACTGTCAGTATGGTTTATCGCCTTCGATTCCTGCTCGCTCCATCTTGCGCGGAGCAGGCCAATAATCCATTACCGCGTAGTGCTGCGTAGGTCGGTTGTCCCAGACTGCAATACTGTTCGGCTTCCACCGGAAACGAACCTGATACTCAGGGATCGATGCCTGGCTCTGCAGATAAGTTAGCAGAAGGCTCGCACCTGGCGTCTTGTCCAAACCGTAACGCACATTTTCAACTGTATGGTAGTTGACGAAATGCGTCGTGAAGCTGCTGACGTATAGAATCTTTTCACCAGTCTCTGGGTGCGTCCGCACGACGGGGTGCTCCACCTCCGGATTCTGCGCCGCCAGTTTTCTTCGCTCCTCCGGATCCATTGCCGCACCGAACGAGTGCTCAATGCTGCTCTTTGCTCTCAATCCCTCGATGCGCTTCTTGATGTCTTCCGGTAGTTGCTTATAAGCCTCCACCATGTTGACCCAGATGGTGTCACCCCCAACCTCTGGACACTCGACGCAGCGAAGCACGGCCCCCATCGATGGGTTCGGCCGCCAAAGCCCATCACTGTGATAGTTGTTTTCGTAAGGATTTTTTTCTTCCGATCGATAGATCTGCACGAGGCCCGGGTGTTCCGGATCGCTTCCCGCAACGGGATGCTCTTCCAATCTCCCGAAACGGCGCGCAAACGAAACATGCTCTTCCCGAGAAATGTCCTGATCTCGAAAAAAGAGGACTCGGTGCTTAAGCAACAACGCCTTGATCTCTGCGAACAGCGATGCATCGCGAGACGCATCCGCCAAGCTCACACCGGACACCTCGGCACCAATGCAGGCGGTCAGTCTCTCTACTTTAATCATGAGCGATATCTCCTTGTATCTGGCAGGCATTTCATCAACTCACCCACCGTCGCCGAGCGGCACCGCAGCTTTGCGGAACCGTCAAATGTTGTTGCCCTGCATCTGTACAAACAAGATAACAGATAGATTTATTTGTGTCGACATTAATTTTATGCCGCCTGATCTTGGCTAGGCGTGAAATACGATGGCAGGTATGACTAGCCGTGCGCCACGCCCGCCGCGGGTCTGATTGATCGCGAGTTATTGATGCAGCCGCTCGGGCTTTCGGTAGTGCGTGAGCACCAATTTGATCTCACAACTGGAGCTTGAATAGTCGGATGAATCATAGCGACGCTTTCCGTCGAAGCAGTCATGGCGCATGCCTGGCGAGCGCGCCGATCAACCGAAGCAGTTCCAGCGCCCGCGCTGCGGCGCGAGGGCCGTCTGGCAAGTCTCCCCGAACATAAAGAGGGCGAAGCTCCTCGATTTCGGTCAGCGCACCAAGCAGTTCGCCTTCCACAAGGGAATACTTGCGCAGCATGTTAACGACCAGCATCGAGTTGTGGACGATGTCCTCACTGTCTGAGGTGACGCCGCGGCGATGCAGTGCGTGGTTCGCCCAGTGTGTGCCGGCCAACATCGCCGCCTCAATTTTCATTTCCCAATCGTCTTCGCCGAGAAACCTCAGCGACGATTCGATATTCTCGGCTTTGAGCCGATGATTCTCGACTTTCATACTCGGTACCCTCCAGCGCCTGGTCGAATGCGTACATGACTTGTGTAAACGCTTGCTCACATTCGTCGACGATGGCCTGATTTGGAACGCAATCTCCACGAATGCATGGATCCCGGTGACGCTCGATGGTATGCAACGCGTGTTCGAGTTGCCGAATGGTCTGAGGTACTTCTCCCTCGATTTCCGGCCAACCGACGTGGCTCACATCGCCTAGCCCACGCAACTCGCGCGCGTAGCTGCCATCCGGTTGCTTCACAACGTGCACGCCGGGAATGGTCGAGAACACGGGATCGTCACGCGTCAGACCTGTAAGATGGAGCGCTGCGTTGAACACGTTAATACTCGCGGTCAACGTTGTCCAGAACCACAATTCGAAGTCGGCTAACGGGTCGAGGCGCTCTCGAAGCACCGCCAGGCGTCGCACCTTGTCGAGGTGAGAGATGACCTTCATGACAGGATCCTCCCTACGTGAACGGCTGGCCGGCTTGAGTATCAGTAAAGGGCGACGGACTCCATCAAATGCCAGTATCGGCCGTCGCACCGTACTACTGGCCGAACGGCCGCTGCACCGTGAGCTTGCTGGTCACCGACGTCACACCCGCGACGCCCTTCGCGATCTCGGCAACGGTGTCGATCTGCGACGCGTCCGGGACCGTGCCGGTGATCAGCACAGCGCCGCCTTTCGCGGTGATACTGATGTCACCCGCGTCGATCTCCTTGTGCTTCGCGAGCGCCGCGTACACCTTGCGCCGCAGCGCGCGATTCGCCTGCCGCGCGGCTTTGGCCGTCATGCCGCCGGACGCAGTAAGCGCCGCGCTAGCCGTGCCAGCCGACGTCCCCTCCGACGCGCCGTCCTGCGCCCACGCATTGATCGACGCCGCCGCGATCGCAACGCCAAGCGCCACCCTGAGTCCATTCATCGTTTTCATCGTTGTTCTCCGTTTCGATTTCAATTCATCAGAAGCTGTGGCGCAGGCCGATCATCGCGGCCGTGGTCGACACACCCGGCGCGACGATCTGGCCGTACATGATCGTCTGATTCATCGTGCCGCGGTTCTCGACGTACCCGACCTGCGCAGAGACGATTGTGCGCTTCGACAGGCTGTATTCCGCGCCCACCGCGTATTCACTCGAATGGTTCGCCGAGTTGTTGCGGTCCTTCAGGTAGTAGAAACCGGACGTGACTTTGAAGAACGGTGTGAACTGATAGCCGAGGCCACCCGAAATCATTTCGTAGTCCGCGAGGTTCGTCTTCGACGGATTCTTGCCGATCCCGTACGACGCCGACACCGATGCGCCGCGGAACGTGTACTTCGCACCGAAATAGTAGAAGCGGTTGTTGTCGAGCCCGGTCGGTGCGGCCGCCGCGAGGTTCGTGTCGTGGGCGTTGTAGTAGACGGCGGACAGATTGAGGCCGTAGTTCGAATACCTGAGCACCGCCGATTCGCGCGTGCCGCCCTGAATCTGGCCCGGTACGCCGCCCGGTGCATACTCGAGCGCGACCGACGCGCCGTAGAACTTCGGCGTCTGGTAGACGAGCGCGTTGCTGTCGTACAGCGCGCCGATCGGCACGTTCGTGTTCGTCCCGGGCCAGCCGGCGGCCTGGTTCAGCCCGAGCCATGCGCCCAGGATGCTGCCGAAGTACTGCGCCGCGCGGACGTCGGTATCGGCCATGGCGTAGATCATCGGCGTGTACTGGCGCCCAGCGTCGAACGTGCCGAACGGTCCGGAGAGGCCGACCGTCGACTGCTGGTTGAATATCGCGGTACCGCCCGTCGTGTCGGCTAACCCAAGCTTGCCGTTGCTGCTGTTGAACACGCCCTGCAGCCTGAAGTTGACTTTGTAGCCACCGCCGATGTCCTCGGCCCCCTTGATGCCCCAGAAACTCCCATAGAGGCTGCCGTCCTTGATGCCGTACACGTGCCCGTTGTTGCGGGCGGTCGGCGCGAACGACGCCGCCGCCGTGCTCTGATAGAAAACGCCCGAATCGATTGCGCCGTACAACGTGACCGACGACTGCGCATGCGACGCGCTAGCGAATACCGCCAGTACCGCTACTCCGCTCCACTTCAGTTTCATTGACGTTTCCTCTGCTTTTTATGATGACCGGGCAAGCCCGGCCGGATACCTGACTGTTACCGAATGACGCGGCGGTGTCGCCCCCAACTGGCGTCGCAATCGGCGCGTGCGCGGGTCCTTGTAGCGAAAGATCCTTTCGCTATTTTGGGCGGGGTGCGTGACTTGACGATCACCCGACGGTTCCAGGGCTGTCCTGCAATGGCCCTGTTTGCCGACGGAACACTGACAACGCCAATCATCCTCTAAAATTGTTGATGTCGACATTAATACTTATACTGAGTCGACCTGGCAGGCAGAACGGTATATGGCTTCGCGACAAGCAACCGCGCTCGGAACCCCAGATTCGCGCCGACGGAGTCAACAGGCGTCTGCCACAACCGGCGACAAATTCAGCGCCCCTATTTTTGTCGACATTATTTGTTTTAGAAGATACACTGCGAATCACCGTGGCCTGGCACTGCTGCGGCCGATGCAAAGTCAATGAACGGAGGGATTCCGATGCTGTCGACGCTGCCGCTTGCGAAGAGATGGGTGACCAAAACGCATGCCGCTCGACGGATTGCGGCGCGGATTGCGTCAGAGTTTGTCCCGAGGGGGAGTCTCACTCCAATGACGCATGAAGCGCTTTGCTATGCGTGCATGGTCGGCATTGTGGTGCCGCCCCATCATGAAATCACGCCGCGGGATTGGGGCGATGACAAGCGGATCCTGGAACTGAACGACGACTCCATCGCTATGCCTGAACTACACAATTCCGGTGGAAAGCGATGAACGGCAGCCACGATCGCGCTGCATGCCATGGGTTCATCGGGACTCCCAATGAAAGACAGGCGCCTACAATGAACCCGGCTGGTTCGCATGTTGTGCACTTGATCTCGTTTTGTCCTGCCGTCGCCGTCGGCGATCGTGGATGCGGTAGTCGATGATCCTGCGCGCCTGCGTCAACGGATTATTGTCATGAAAAGTCAAGTGCAAGGCATGCAATGTAAAGCAGGAAGTGGCGCCAGGCCAGATGATTCACTGGTCGCCTCAGACACTCAGACAACAACCGCTTAAAGAAGATGGGGATCTAAAGCTTTCTCATCCAATTCGACATTCTCAATATTCACATTTCAACTTGGAGATCCATCATGAACTTCCTTGACGGCCACCTGTATCCTGAGAACCAGCAGCCCCTGATCATCACAGCCGCTCCCTATGCGCCGGGCTGGATTCCCTCAGACTTCCCGGAAGATATCCCTGTCACAATGGAGGAGCAGATCCAGAAGGCGGTGGATTGCTACGAAGCCGGTGCCACCGTGCTGCATCTGCATGTGCGCGAACCCGACGGCAAGGGTAGCAAGCGCCTGTCCATGTTCAATGAGCTGATCGCCGGGGTGCGCGCCCGCGTGCCGGAAATGGTCATCCAGGTGGGCGGCTCCATCAGCTTTGCACCCGAGGACGATGGTTCTGCGGCCAAATGGCTAAGCGATGACACGCGCCATATGCTGGCCGAACTCGATCCGAAGCCCGACCAGGTGACTGTCACCGTCAACACGACGCAGATGAATGTGACGGAGCATGCCGGCATAGACGACTTCAACGGCGTGTCACGGGGATTCCCGCACCTCTATGCGACCTACAAGGACATGATCGTGCCCTCGAATCCCAGCTGGGCCGAAGAGCACATCCGACGCCTGACAGCCGCTGGAATCCAAAGTGAGTTTCAGTGCTACAACATCAACAGCTTTGAAACGATTGAGCGGATGATTCGCCGTGGCATCTACAAGGGGCCACTGGTGATGAACTGGGTGGCTATCAGCGGCGGCATGGATCAGGCGAACATCTACAACCTGGCCAACTTCCTGCGTGCTGCGCCCGACGGCGCGGTGATCACGGTGGAGAGTTCGGTGCTAAATGTGCTGCCCGTGAATATGATAGGCATTGCCTTGGGCCTGCATGTACGGTGCGGCATCGAGGATGTGCTCTGGAATCAGACCCGCACGGGCAAGATGAGCTCCGTCGAGCAGATTAAGCAATTGGTGCGTATCGCAGGCGAATTTGGCCGCCCCATAGCGACAGCGAAGCAGGCACGGGAGATCATGAAGATTGGGGTCTTCTACGACACGGCGGAAGAGACGCTTCAGGCCAATGGCTTCGCCCCCAATCGTAACGGTGGCAACCAGGGATTCTTGCGCAAGCCGACCTGAAGCCTATGTGGCGAATTGACATATCAAGGGTGAAGTAAGCGCTAGCGAGCCGCAGGCAAACTGCGGCAGTCAACGTATATCAGGAGACAACATGGCGAAAGTCGTTAAATTCTACGAAACCGGCGGTCCCGAGGTTCTTTGTTTTGAGGACGTTGACGTTGGAGAGCCGGGACCGGGAGAGGTGCGTGTCCGGCACGTGGCAGTGGGTCTTAACTTTGCGGACACCTACTTCCGCGGAGGTACCTACGCAGTTCCGCTCCCCAGCGGCCTCGGCAACGAGGCAGCCGGTGTGGTCGAGGCCATCGGTGCCGGCGTGACCCATCTGGCGGTCGGCGACCGTGTGACCTACACGGGCTTCATCAACACGCTGGGCGCCTACAGCACTGAGCGGCTGATTTCTGCCGCGCTGCTGATCAAGTTGCCAGAGGCGATCAGTTGCGAGGTTGCGGCGGCCATGACCATGCGGGGCTTGTCCGCCGCCTACCTGGTGCGCCGAATCTACCCTTTCAAGGCGGGGGACGCCGTGCTGCTTCATGCCGCAGCAGGCGGTGTTGGCCTGATCGTTTCGCAGTGGGCCAAATTGCTCGGGCTGACGGTGATCGGCACGGTTTCGACTGACGTCAAAGCCGAGGTGGCGCGCGCTCACGGCTGTGATCACACGATCAACTACAGTCATGAGGATGTGGCCAAGCGCGTGCGGGAACTCACCAACGGAGTGGGCGTGTCCGTAGTCTTCGACAGCGTGGGCAAGGATACCTTCATGTCCTCGCTAGACTCCCTCAAGCGCCGCGGCCTAATGGTCTGCGTCGGCACCGCTTCCGGCAAAATCCCGCCGTTCGATCCACAAATTCTGGCCCGCAAGGGCTCGCTGTACCTGACCCGCCCGGGTCTAGCCGACTACATTGCCGATCCGGTCGAAAAGGCGGAACTGGTCGATGAGCTATTCGGCCATGTGGCGGCAGGCCGCATCCGCATCGAGATCAATCAGCGGTACGCCTTGCAGGACGCGGTGCAGGCACATCAGGACCTGGAGGCTCGAAAAACTACAGGCTCCTCCATTTTCGTGATTTGAGTGTGCCAGGCTGTTTGTCCTGCAAAACGTAGCGCAGTGATTCGGCACGTCGGGTCAAGTCGTTCAGGACTCGCTGCCGATATCACTCTTCGTAGTAGACAGCGCCGGGATCTACATGTTCCATGCCGTAGCGCAGTGTGTCGTAGAAGATCACCGCCTCGACGGAGTGCGCGACCAGCCCATACCCAATTGATATTTTTCACGGACCCTGGTCAATGACGTCTTCTTCGCCACCAACCATATTGATCGTTCCCGGCCTAAGGGACCACGTCGAGGATCACTGGCAGACGATACTCGCAAGCAAGCTGCCCAATGTGCACGCAGTACCGCCGCTGGAGCACGACAAGCTCAGTTGCGCAGCCCGGATCGAGGCGCTCGACAAGGCACTCGCCAGCATCACCGGCCCCGTGGTGCTCGTGTCGCACAGTGCCGGGGTGATGATCACTGCGCACTGGGCGCAACATCATCAGCGCGAAATCCAGGGCGCGCTGCTCGCGGCGCCCCCGGATTTCGAATCGCCGCTGCCAGACGGCTATCCGACGATGGATGTCTTGCGTCAGCACGGTTGGTTGCCTACGCCACGAACCAGGCTACCGTTTCCGAGCATCGTGGCGGCCAGTACGAATGACCCGCTCGCGCGTATCGAACAGGTCACACAACTGGCGAACGCTTGGGGCAGCCGTTTAGTTGACGTCGGCGCTGTCGGCCATCTCAACCCTGCCACGGGGTTCGGGGAGTGGCCACGTGCTGTGGAATTCGTGAGCGAACTCAGTTGAGGAGCTAACGTGGCCAGTCAAAACATTCCCTCCATGGCTTGTGAGAAAGAGCGGACGACGTGCACCATTAGTGCCTCTGAACCTCTGCAGACAGTGAGAGAGCGTGAAACGGTGGCCGTGATAAAGCGATTTCGTCTCCTTCATCGCTTCATTCTACCGCCCCATCTCCAGCAACTTGACAGTGCCCTTCGAACGCTTCGGTACGGCGCGCGCCGACGAGGCCTGCAAAACCCATCACTTCGCCGACGCGCATCTCGAAGCTCATATCTTCCACCCATTCCGGTACCGCGAGGCCTTCTACCTTTAATGCGATCGGCGCTTCGGCGGGCACGGTGATCTTGTCGGCGAACATATCGGACACGTCGCGACCGACCATCAAATTCGCCATCTGCTGCCGCGCGAGCCCCGCGGTTTCGCTGCGTGCGACATTCATCTGGTGCTGGAGCCCGCTCCAGATGGCAAGCCTGTCCGGTTGAGCGTCACGATCGACGGTTTGCCGCCAGGCGCATCGCATGGCGCCGACATCGCAGCCGACGGCAGCGGGACCGTGAATAGCGTGCGTCTATATCAGTTGGTGCGTCAGCCGGGGGCCGATACGGGATCGGACATTCGCCGTCGGATTTCTCGATCCAGGTGTGAGCGCCTATGCATTCACGTTTGGCTAGATCGCCATTTTTATCCGGAACCCGTCCGCCTGCCGAACTGGCGCAGCATTGAACCTGCGTTGCCTGCAATCGGGTCCGTGTGGCCGACGCAATCGCGGATTAACCTCGCGGTCAATCTTCCGACGATTTGTATTTCATCGTCTTCGGAATGCGGATGGGACCTCGCCGTCTCTATTGTTGTCGTTTTGAAAACTGTGAATTCACCGTGGTTGCGTTGATGCCCAGCGCATAGTGCTTAGAATCGATTGTGTGGACAAACCGCTCATGCGCATCAGAGTGCTAACAGAATCGCATGATTCAACGATGTGGAGCATCAGATGGACATCCTTGACCTGGCTCGTAAATCGGGCATGACGGTGGTTCTTGACGCGAAGATTGGACGTCAGGAGTACCGCACAGTGCACGGCTCAGTCGCAGCCCTTGAGCGTTTGGCCGAGCTTCTCGCCGCGTCGATGCATGATGAGCTGGTGGAGCAGGATTGATACGCGTTGACAACAATCTCAAACAGGAACCGCAATGAACTACGACTCATCGAAATCCAGAAACATCGGCGCCGCCGAGCGCACGAACGACAAGTACGACGGAGGCTCACCCTCCGACGAGGTCTCACAGGCGGTCGGCAAGAAACGTGAGACAGCAAGGAACTGGGCGTGGGCGCGCAGCAACGAATCGTACGACTGGATGGACTCGCATAGTCTCTTCAACACCCGGGACTCGATTCATTGAACGATTTACAAGGGGCGACGGACTTGCGCGATCGCAGCGTTGAACTGTATCGATCTTTGAAGTTGGCTTAACCCATCTCGGGCAGCAGACTGTCCGCGTTAGTCTCGATCCGTCTGAGCAGATGGGCTAGCAGCGAACCGGGCTGTGTACGGTTACCCTGTGGAACGCCCCTTGGGGCACAACGCGGCAGTCGCCCACTCAGAACGCTGGCGTTCAAATTCCTCCCTTCAGAAAGCCCCGCTTGCCGGTGAGCCGCGTCCGCCATCTCCAATCGCGTCGGCCACCACTCACGCCGCTGCTGGTCCCGAGCGAATGTGTGTCCACTTAAGGGAGCAACGTAACCGTCGCCTACGCAGCGTCCCATCGTGCGGCGCGCGAGATGAAAGTAGAAGGACTTCTGCCTGAAGAGATAGCGCCGAAATCGTCCAGGTACCTGAAAACCGGATCGACCGGAATCATCGCAACGTCAAATCGCGGGTGGACGTCATGCTCGGCTTCAAACGCTTCAGGGACTCCACCGTTGCGATCTCCGGGATCGAACTGATGCATCGCATTCGCTGAGACCAACTCGGCCTGACCGACGTGCGGCTCACAGAGAATCGCGCCTGTCGTCTGGATAGCCACGCTTTCAGTTTATTGAGTTGACGCGCAAACCGGCGGCTCCTCACTCGCTTTCGCTATTGGCACCACAATCGGCGGGAGTAACGCCGTCAGCGTTTGGGTCACCAGGACAGCTCGCTGGCTGACGACAAACCCGGAGTGAGTACCCTCTCGCTTATAATCCCCGCATTGATAGTGATTTCACCGGCGGAGAGCCCCACTTTATGAGTCAGCCACATGGGCGATATGCGGGATCGCGAGACAAGGGCCCGCGTCAATCGCGCCAACCATCGACTTCTCATCGCCAGAACAAGCCATACGTAAAAACGCCACCTGCCCGGGATCCAGCCCAGACGGCATCCATTTTCAAAACGCGTTCGTTTAAATGGCTGGTCGAGGCGGTGGGCGCAGAGAATATTGCACTGGGACTCGATTCCAACCTGACGCGCGTGGCCGAATTAATAGACGGCGAGAGATTCACACCCGAGACGGCCTTCCACATTGAAACGACGCTCGGGCTACCCGATGGGTTTTTCGATCAACCCAACCCTGCCCTCACATCCGAGACCATCAGTCGTTTGAGGGCGCCGCTTGACTTTATTCGCGCTAACGCTGAACCGGAATCGGCAGACGAGCAGGCATCGGAACCGGCTCCTGCGCTGCCAGCTGACCGCCGCCCTACCCCCACTGACCGTTTGCC
>DASVNP010000022.1:0-65061 GCA_036383775.1 Paraburkholderia sp.
GGGCGCTTGCTTATATACGCAAGCGCCCCGAACACCGCGTGGAACTGGATAAGTCCGCCGCGCGCTTTTTCTATTGCGCCAAGGCATCGCGCGCTGACCGTAACGAGGGCATTGGCGGCAGCGATACGCCGGCCGTGTCGACCGACGCAACGATGCGCGATCGCGAGACTGCCGACTGGCAGGGGCGCAACGGCAACCATCATCCCACCGTCAAGCCAACCGACCTGATGGCCTATCTGTGCCGCCTGGTGACGCCGCCGGGCGGTGTCGTGCTCGATCCATTCATGGGCAGCGGCAGCACGGGCAAAGCGGCTATGCGCGAGGGCTTCCGGTTCATCGGCATCGACATGACGCCCGAATACGTCGACATCGCCCGCGCGCGAATCCAGTTTGAATTTGATCGGGTCGAGCAGGAGCGCGCTGCGGCGGCTCGCCAGCCCGATATGTTTTCGGAGGTTGCGTGAGCGGCTACGCATATCAATGGGCCAAGCGTCAGCACGTCGGTGACTCGCGCGCAAAGACTGTGCTGAAAACGTACGCCCACTGGGCTAGCGAGGACTACAGCACGTGGGTCACGAACGAGGAGATGATGCTCGATACCGAGCTCAACATCCAGACGATCCGGAAGGCTCGCGAGAAGCTGATCGCGCTCGGCTTCCTCATTGAGACCAAGAAACGCCTCGGCGAGACGCGCAGCATCGTTGTCTACCAGATGCTCGCTCCGGAGGGATCTACGATCGTCCAATCCGTTGATGCGAAGGGCAATGTCGTTACGCTAAGCCCGCCGTCGCGCGAGGAATACGAGTCGAAGCCCCTCCAAAAACGAAGCCCCTCCAAATCTGGACACGCTTCGAAACGCGCGGAAGCGAGGGGGGGTGAAAAACCAAGCCCCTTCAAATCTGAAGCCCCTTCGGATTCCACTTCAAGTGGGGTGAAATCCCACGTTAAGGGGGGTGAAATTTCACTTCAAGCCCCTCCAAATTTGGACACCAAGAAGGGTTTAGGTTTACAGGAGATTGCTGGAGATGGGTTTTCGGGCGACGACCGAACCGAAGAAAACCATTCCACAAAAAACGATGAAAGCGAAAACCTGAAAAACCCGCCGACCGGGTTTGATGCCTGGTGGGCTGTCTGGCCGGCTGCGACCGGACGGAAGCAGGACGCAGACATCTGCCGATCGCATTGGGACGCAAACGGCCTCGACGTGCACGCGAAGTTGATCATTGCGCACACCGAGGCCATGAAGCGCACGCTGCACTGGCGCACTGGCGGCGACCCGACGCCGATCAAATACCTCGAGCGCAAGCGATGGAAGGACTGCTCGGCGGATGACGTTGAGGCATCCATCGCAGCGGCGTCGACGACTGCCGACGGCACGCCGTGGTTCGAATCCACTCCGGAAGTGATCGAAGCCCGCGGCGCGGAACTCGGCGTGCGAGCCCGCAAACCCGACGAAGCGATCGCGTCATACCGCGTTCTTGTCGTGAATGCATCGAAGGAAAAGAGCGCGGTCGATTTCGTGCTGCGTGACGCGAAGAAGTTCAACGACCAGCGGCTTTACGAATTCGCCGTCGCGACGTTCGGCGACGCCCTCATGCCTACGGACTTTTACGCATGAACATGATCCCGAGCAATTCTTCGGCCACGATGTCGACTCGCGAAATCGCGGATCTGGTCGAAGCTCGACACAACGATGTTGTCGCGACAGTGGAGCGCCTCTTCTCAAAAGGGCTTTTGCGATCAAGTCGTAAAACTCGCCACGAGGCTACCGGCGGTCGTCCGATCGAAGTCTATGACCTCATCGAGCGCGATTGTTACCTGGTCGTGGCTGGCTACAGCGACGAGGTACGTGCTCGTGTTGTCGATCGCTGGCAGGCGCTTGAGGCGCAAGTTGCCACCGCGGCGTCGCAAGTGCCGCAGACATTCTCCCAAGCACTCCGGCTGGCCGCCGAGCAGGCCGAGCAAATCGAAACACAGGCGAAGTTGATCGAACGCCAACGTCCGGCGGTCGAATTTGCGCACGCGGTGCGCGACACGAAAGACGCGATTTCCATCGGCGACATGGCCCGGCTGCTCAAGATCGGCCAGAACAGGTTGTTCCGCCAGCTGCGTGACGATCAGTTCCTGATGGACGACAACCGCCCATATCAGAAATACATCGACCGCGGCTACTTCCGCGTGATCGAAAACGTCTGGATCGACGCCGCCAAAGAACCACACCCGACCTTCAAGACGCTCGTCACCGGGCGTGGTCAAGTTTATCTCCAGAGCAAATACGGCGTGGCCGGGGAGGTCGCCTGATGTCGCAAGAGCAAATCCGCGCATGCTCGACATGCTGCGCGTTCGAGGGCGGCGAGTGCATGAACGGTCTCGGCGCCGTTCATCCGGACGATGTCTGCGAACTCCACAACAGCGTGGACGAAGACCGCCGCGAAGACGAGGCGATGGGCCGTTTCCGAACGGCAATCGGTCTTCCGCACCGAAGGTCGTCATGAAGCGCATTACGAAAGCCATGATCGAGCAGGGCGGCAAGCGCTACTGCTGCGTATGCCGGAAGCTCGGCCCGCGCGTGAAGGCCCATTGGCAGCACGAAGGGCGCGAATATTGCGACGCTCATAAGCCGTCGCCCACACCGGTAACGCCGCCGCGCGGTGGCGATCGCGAGGCATCGGCATGAAGACGACCATTCGCGCCGACGGCACGCTCGTTATCGAGCCGGAGTCCGGCTTCGAGGCTTACGCGCTCAATTGCTGGGGTAGAGAGAACATCACCAATGACTGGTACGACGCTCGCCGCCCGCAATTGAAGATCATCATCGACCTGTCCGCGTACGCAGATCAGCTGATGCCGGCGCTGCTCACATCGGTCGAGGAATCGGGGATGTTTCAGAAATGAGCGAACCCCTGATCCTTGCCGCGATTGTCGCGCCGCTCGTGCTTGTGCCGCTGATCATCATCTCGCTGCAGCAGGCCGTCGACCCTGACTGCCACCCGAATGCAGGCGCGGTATTCCTGATGCACGACTTTGAATTGCCCGATGCCGAATCGCCATTCGACGAGTTTCAGCGAGCAATGCTCGCGCAGATCTGCGCGATGTTCGCATGAGCAAAAACGCCATCCGCTTCCCGGAGAGCGCGATCGCTGACGGTCGCGTCGGCACCGCGCGCATCCGCGAGGAGATTGCCGGGGCCGCTGCGCGCCTCGCGGCATCGGGTCCGGTACCGATGGACAAGGCAATCGGCAAGCTGGTTGCCGCGGCTGCCAATCCTCCCGCATATCTCCGGCAAGCGATGGCCGCCATTGAAGATGGCACCGCGACCTTCAGCTACTCGCCGCTCGAGCGCATGCAGCATCTCGGGCGTCTCGGCACCGGACGTATGAACAAGACCGAGGCGGCATACGAGCAGGTGCTCGCAGCTCGTCTGCATGCCGGCGAGATCCTCTGGTACCGCTTCGAGGCGTTCAAGTTGCGTCTCGCGGACAACACGTTCTATACGCCTGACTTCCCCGTCATCACCGCTTCGAACGAACTCATTTTCATCGAAGTGAAGGGGCACTGGACAGATAAGGCGCGCGCCAAGACGAAGGTCGCCGCCTCGCAATTCCCATATCGCTTTATCGCAGTGAAACGCGCCGGCCGTCACGGTTGGCAATTCGAAGACATGACCAGCAAGAGCTGGTGACCCCGGAGAAAGCAAAGATGGACAACCAACACAAGAAAATCAAAGGCTACCGCGACCTCTCGCAAGCCGAAATCGATCTGATGAACGAAATCAAGGCAAAGGGAGAGGAGTTGAGGACTCTCGTCGCCAAGATCGCGTCGGTTGCGATCCCGCCGCTTGAGGAAGTACCTGCCCTTGTGCCCGGTGAAACCGCGACGTTGGTCGAGGGAAAACCGTTCGCGGTAGAGACTGAGGGCGACGATCCCCTTTATTGGCTCCGCTACGCCGATAGCTCGTTCCGGTGCGGAATCATGTACGCCGTGCGCGCTGTCGCTCAGCCCACCTCGTACTAAGGCGAGGTTGCGATGAAGCTGGGTGACCTCATCATCAATCGAATCACGCGCCGCGCGCCGGACGTCGTCATCGGCGAGTCGCACCGGCCATACCTGCTCCGGTGGTGGGTCATCCCGCGTAATCGCTTCTTCAATGTCTACCTGCACCGCTTCATGCGGAGCGACGACGACCGCGCTCTGCACGACCATCCGTGGTTGAACTGCTCAATCTTGCTGCGCGGCCGCTACGTCGAGCACACGATCGCCGCCGGCGGCATCAACGTGCGCACCGAGCGCGTCGCGGGCAATTGGAAAGTGCGCCTCTCGGGCCGTATTGCCCACCGCCTCGAACTCGTCGACGGCGAATGCTGGACGATCTTCATCACCGGCCC
Organism: Paraburkholderia sp.; assembly: GCA_036383775.1. GTDB lineage: Bacteria > Pseudomonadota > Gammaproteobacteria > Burkholderiales > Burkholderiaceae > Paraburkholderia. The sequence goes on from DASVNP010000022.1 coordinate 4,386, forward strand.
GCGTTATCGCGAGTGGGGATTCCATTGCCCGGCGGCCGGCTGGGTGCATTGGAAGCGATTTACCGCGCCTGAGAATCCCGGCGAGATTGGGAAGGGCTGCGACGCATGAGCGACTACGAAGACGTGTACGGCGAAGGAAACTCGCACACCTATCTGACCGGCAAGTCCTGCATCGTCGTGGGCTGCAAGCAGCCAGCCGGGACGGCCTGGAGCCCTCTTTGGTGTGTCAAGCACAACATCAGCCGCATGAAGCAGATCGAAGCGGCGCAAAGGAACATGCAAGAGCAGATTTCGCGGGGTACGGCTTGAAACGTTCTGCCCCAATCCAGCGAAAAACGCCGCTCAAGCGCGGCCCCTGGAAAAGCTCACCTATCTCGTCGACCGACTGGCGCACTCAGCTGCGCAGCGGCGGCATCAAGACGCGCACGCGGAAGCCAACCGTCGCCGAAGGAGCGAAATACCTGGCCGCATGCCGCGATGAACCTTGCTACCTGAACGTACTCTGCGGGCGCAGCGATTGGGCCGATCCGACCGTCGTGCCGTGCCATGACAACCGGCTCAGTTCAGGCAAGGGGATGGGGCTCAAAGCGCGGAACGATCGCACGCTGCCCGGTTGCATGCTCTGCCATCGATGGCTCGATCAGGGGGCGGCACCGCGCGAGGAGAAATTCGCAGCATTTGACCGGGGATTTGCACGATGGGAGCCAGTGCGCGCGCGAAAGATGGGTTTGCCAATGCCGGAGGCAGCGTAATGCAGGTGTTTGCGCATTTGCCGCTGAAATCGATGCGCTCGGTGCGTGGCCGGCTGCAATCGAACTATCACAGCACCTGGTTCACGGCGGTGCGGCTGATTGGTCCGGAGCATGTCTACGCGATCGGCGCCGAGCGCGGCCGCACATACATCTGGGCCGACATTCAGGTGCCAGACGACCTGCGCGATCACATCGAGCCGAAAGCGATTGCAGCTGACGGCACATACCGCGTGCAGGTGAGCGTGAACGTGCACCGAAAGACGCTGGCGGCATTTCTCGCCAGCGGTGATCTGGAATGGGATGTGAGGGAAAAATCGTGAACCGAATCATTACAGCTCAGCGCGTCTGGAGCCCTGAAGACGATGCGATTCTGATCAAGGGCAGGGAAGATGGCCTCACTTCGAAGCAGATCGCGCGTCTGTTGCATGACTGCACGGAAGCGATGGTCAAGAATCGCCGCGCGAAGCTCAATTTGCCGGTGCGCGTTATCCATGGCTCGGGCATCGTGATGCGCTCGACGACAGCCACGATTAGGAAGGCGCTGGAGCGCGGCCCGTGTACGCGAGCGGAGTTGCGGAAGCGCGCGGGTGTCAGCCGCCAATCGGTTGAGCGGTTCATCAACGAGCACCGAGCTGAGATCCATATTTGCCGCTGGGGTAAGAAGCTGGCGAACGGCAGCCGTCCTGAAGTATTCAAGCTGGGCGCAGGGGAGGACAAACCCAAGCCGTCGCCCATGTCGAAATCCGAGATCTATAAGCGTTGGTATGAAAAGCAGAAGCGCGACCGGCCCGACGCGGTCGCCGCGCGCAGTGCTCGCGACAGATTCCATCGCCGTGAGCGCGAGGGCAAAGTCTTGCGCCGTGACCCGGCGGCTGTCGCGCTATTCGGGGCGCCGGCATTGAAGGCAGATTCAGCGGAGGCATCGCTATGTTGATCCGCTGGCTCAAACGACTATTCGCCCCGCTTCCGCGCGAACTCTGCGGCTATCGGCCGCATCTGCCGCCGCGCCGGGCACCGCCTCCGATGCCTGCAACCAAACCCGCGCGTGATTTCACTGATTGGGACGTCGCACAAGCCGCGACGAGCGAGCCGGCACACGAGCCCGGCCGCATCGAATACCGCTTTCTTGGAATAACCGGCATGGAAGACGAATAGCCGATGACCGCCGAGCTCGAGAGCTGGCAATTCGACGATCCCGCTGAAGTACTCGAGCGGACTCGTGGCGAGCGCTGCGCCGGCTGTGAACACGCCGTGCGTCGAATCGATCCGCTCGGCGCTCCAAAGATGGTTTGCAGGAAAGGTAAGAAGTACGGAAAACGGTGTTGGCAATACAAAGGAGAGGACGATGAGTAATGCGGGGAATGAGCAACACCTCAGTAACGCGGCAGTCGCGGAGCGTCCGCAGACCGAAAAACTGTTTCGCACGCCGGTCGACGCACTGATCTTTGCATTCAACTATTCAATGCAGCAGCAGGGGCGGCCGCTCGCTGATCGCATGGCATCGCCTGGTGGACGCTCTGGAAAGGGGCTGGCGGGAAATGACGGTGCCGCACAGGCAGGCATGATTTGGTACGAGTTGCAGCGGATGCCGGAGGTCGAGGTAGCGGTGCTTGTTGCCCGGTTCGCGCCGCGGTCGATGCCGTGCACATGCACGAACGCATGCTGCTCGGGATATACCCCCAATCCTGCGTGGAATGATGCGGTTCGGACCCTTGAGCAGCATGCAATGGCGCAGCTGGCTGGACATGTTTCCAATTACCGCCTCCGCCGCCGACTCGTCGAAAAGGCTATTGGCCTGAAGATCGAGATCAAGGCGCTCGCGAAGGAATGTGGCGTCACCGAAAAGACCGCGGGATCGCACTGGCGAATCATCAAAGAATGGATGAACGGCAAGCCGGCCCAGCATCCAGTCAGTCGCGCCGACCGCGCGCGCACCGAATACGCCGACGTCGGCAATGCTGCCGAGTCGGTACCGGCTGTGGATGGCCTGATCTCAACGGCACGCAAGAACGCGGACAAGCTCCTTTCGATGTTCGATTTCATCGGTGAAGCCTGAGTTGCGGGAGCGCACATGAAGCCCGAGGTGTTCAAGGTGGGGGAGATCTGGCATTACCGATTCGCCCTCAACGGCAGACGTGTTCAACGAACCACGCGCCAAAAGGTCAAGCGTAGGGCTCAGGAGATTGCGGATGCAGCTTTCGAGTCGGCGCTCCTTCGCACACCGGGCCGATCCGTCATTCCCACGCTAAGCCAGCTCGGAGCGCTTTGGATCGAAGCGAACTCATGGGCGGAAAGCGCCGCACACGTGAAGAACATCGGCGTGTTCTGCCGTCTTCATATGTTCGATCTCGCCGAGATGCGAATCAGCGACTTGACCACGGAAGCAGTCGAGACCGCCCGCCGGTCGTATGCCCAAGATCATGCGCCCGCGAGCGTGAACCAATGGGTCAAGACGCTCAAGCTGCTCGTCAATTGGGCGAAGCGCCGCAAGATGATCAAGGAAGTTCCATTCGACGTCGGTCAGCTGAAGGTGCAGAAGAAGCCTCGGGCGATATTGCCGCCGAGCCTCGCACTCCAGTGGTTGGAGGAAATCGACAAGAGCAGCCGGCGCGATGTGGTTTCGGTCGCTGCGCGTTTAGGTATTGGTCTTGGCCTCCGCGAGTCCGAGATCATCAGTGCTCGCTGGGAATGGATGGATTGGGAGCGTCAAAGCTATGCGCCTGGGCAGACGAAGGACCGAAAGTCGGAGCCTATTCCAGTCCCGGACTGGCTGCTCGAGTACCTGACGCCGCGCCGACAATCGAGCGGCCTGATTATCAGCAAGCCAAGTGGTCGGCCATTGCCGCCCGGATTCATGCGCAATGCCATGCTCCGGGCAAATCAGGCTTGCGAAGCGCCGCATATCACTCCGCACCGCCTCCGCGGCACCTTCGCGACCATGCTCGGGGAGGCTGGCACACCCATTCAGGAAATACAGCGCGTACTCAGGCACAAGTCGATTCTCACGACCGCAGCCTACCTCGAACCGAACTCGGATCTCACACGTCGAGGGCAGCGTCACCTTGCAGCGCGATTCGGACTTGAGTCGAGTGGCGAAAAACTCGAAGAGACTGGCGAGAAAGTGCCGAACACCATGGGCGAGAGCCGCGCCACGCCTTGAGTGCGCATTTCCAAAGAGTAATCCGGTATAGCGGCGCTGCATGCCGCCGACCAACAAAATTCCACGCATTCCGAACGATTTTTGTTGACGAAAAAATTCCCGACAGTAAAATAGCCTCCAATCTGACACTGTGTATAAGTGTCTCCAAGGCCCCGACGTTCCGCCGCTCGGGGCTTTTTTTCGTCCTCGCGCATGGCGATTTGCCTCGGTGAATCCCCATCCGCGAAGGCGAAGCAACCGGTCGTGCGCCGCGATAGCGGGCCACTGCGCCATGCGGACTGCGCGCATTAGCCTTCAACTCGTCTCCTCCTGCGATGAGAGTCGCAGGATTCGCCCAGTTCCTCCGCTGGGCTCTTTTCATTCGTGGTGTCCCAATGTTCTCGATCTCAGTTCGCGCTGACGTCAAGAAGATCTCGCGGGCACTAGATGATGTAGTGCGCAAGCAGCTGCCGTTCGCCACAGCGCAGGCACTCAACGCCACCGCCGAGAAACTGAAAGCGGCGGAACAGGACAACATGCGCAAGGTGCTGAACGCACCAACGCCTTTTACTGTTGGCGCAATCGGCATCAAGAAGGCAACCAAGTCGAACCCCGTCGCGATCGTTTATGTGAAGCCGATCGCGGCCGCGTATCTGTTGCCGTACGAGATCGGCGGATTGAACAAGCTAAACAGCAAGGCATTGCTGAAGCCCGTCGGCGCAAAGGTCAACCAGTACGGCAACCTGCCGCGCAATCTCGTGAAGCGTCTCATCAGCAAGCCAAATGCGTTCGTTGGAAAGGTCAAGACGAAAGCCGGCATCGTTGATGGCGTATGGCAGCGCACGAAGAAAACCCGCGGCAAACAAGCGGGCCTCAAGTTGATGGTCAAGTTCGAAGATGCGCACGTCACGAACCAGCGTCTTGGGTATCGGGCGCTGGCAAAGCGGATGGTCCCGGCGACGTTCCGCGCCCAGCTCGACGTCGCGATGGCCAAGGCACTCGTGACCGCGCGGTGACCGGGACCTCCCCCCTCTGGGTCCCTCTCGGAGGGTGGAGGGTCACGGGCAATTGCGCGCCGCGATCTGAGGCCAGCCACAGGATTTGAAAAGTGTCCGCACCCCACGTTACCAGGCGCGAATTCGCGAAGCTCGCGGGCTGCGATGAGAAGCAAGTTCGTCGAGCGATCGAATCCGGCAAGCTCAAGCCAGATGCGGACGGCAAGCTTGACCCGGCATTAGTTTCGTCTGGTTGGCGCAGGCCGATCAGGTCCAGCAAGGTGGTTGCGGACAGTGCGGACATTCCGAAAGTGTCCGCAAAAAGTGTCCGCAGTGTCCGCACCGAGAAAATCGTCGACGAAAGCGACTCGCCGACCGAGGCCGCCGCGAAAATCGTGATGGCGCTCGGCGCCGAGCACGACCTCGCCGAAGCAATCCGGATCAAGGAAAACTTCAACGCTCTGCTCAAGCAGCTCGAGTACGAACAGAAGTCAGGGTCGCTCGTCGACCTGTCAGTCGCGCGCACTGTTCTCTTCGACAGCGCACGCGCCGCGCGCGACTCGTGGATGAACTGGCCGATGCGCGTCGGTCCTAAAATTGCCGCCGATCTTGGGCTGGAGGCTGATCGAGTAACCGAGGTCCTGATTGAGCACGTCCACAAACAAATCGCCGGACTCGGCGAGCCGGATGCTCACTTCGAAGACCGACAAGGCTGACGAGCTCGCACGCGACTATCGCCGCGGATGGACGCCGCCGCCGCGTATCAGCATCCCTAAGTGGGCGGACGAATTTCGCAAGCTGGCGAAGGAAGCCGGAAGCACATCAGGCGATTGGAATACATCGACCGTCGAGGTGGCACGCGGCCCGATGATGGCGGTTACGGAGCCGGGCATCCATGTGATCACCGTGATGGTGAGCACGCAGATGCTGAAGACGGCTTTGCTGGAAAACATCTTCGGCTACTTTGCGCACCTGGATGCTTGTCCAATCCTGCTGATCCAGCCTAAGGATGATGCGGCCGAGGCGTTTAGCAAGGAACGTATCGCCCCGCTGATTCGTAGTACGCCGGTGCTGCGTCAGATCATGGGCGCGAGCAAGTCGCGCAACAGCGAGGACACGCTCGGCTATAAGGCGTTCCCGGGCGGCTTCCTTGCGCTGGTGAGCGCCGGAAGCCCTGACAACCTGGCGCGCCGGCCGATTCGGGTCATCCTCGCCGACGAGATCGATAAATACCCTCCGTTGAAAGAGGGCGATTCGATCTTCATCGCCGAGGAGCGCACGGCGTCGTTCGGTGCGAACTGGCTATCGGTCCGCGCATGCTCGCCGACATATTCGGGTGAGAGTCGGATCGAGAAGAGCTACAACGATTCGGACCAGCGGCGCGCGTCGGTGGAATGCGCGCATTGCGGTCACCGGCAGTTTCTCGACTTCTTCAAACACGTCCACTGGGACAAGGAGAAAGACGGTCGCGGCAACACCGTTGCGCATCGGACGAAGACAGCAAAGATCGTCTGCGAATGCTGTGGAGTGGCGTGGTCTGAGGGTGAGCGTCTTCGTGCGCTCGGCACCGTGCGCTGGCATCAGACGAAGCCGTTCGAATGCTGCGGTCATCGGCACGTGCCGCTCACCGACTACGACATCGCTTGGCAGGAGAGTGAAGAAGGATCGGTCGACAAGGTCTGGCGGTGGTCTGAAAGCGACCGCCATGCTGTCTATTACGCGCACTGCCCGACATGTGGCGTGCGCGGCGTCGAGGGCGAGCATGCTGGCTTTCAGGCCTCGAAGCTGTACAGCCCTTGGAGCAAAGACAAGCCTTCTGACATCGCGGGCAAATGGATTGCTGCGCAGGGTGACGAAGAGCAGCTTCAGGCGTGGTGGAACACGCAGATGGGGCTTCCTTACCGGCGTCACGTCGGTAAAGGAACTAGTCCAGACGCGTTGCTGGCGCGCTGCGAGGTGTGGCCGGCAGAAGTGCCAAGCGGCGTCGGCGCTCTTACAGTCGGCGCCGACGTCCAGCCCGATCGCATTGAGCTCGAGACCGTCGGCTGGGGAAGAAACGAAGAATCATGGTCGATCGATCACCACGTGATCGAGGGCGATCCGGAAACGCCTCAGGTCTGGGAGAAGGTCGACGAGTACCTGAAACGCGTTTGGTATCGCTACGACGGTATGCCATTCGAGGTGATGGCGGCCTGTATTGACTCGGGCGGCCATAACACGCAGAAGGTGTACGAGTTCGCGAAGGCGCGATTGAGCCGCCGCATTTGGGCTATCAAGGGCGCCTCGGAGCGCAGCGGAGCAAGAACTCCGGTGTGGCCGACGAAGCGGCCGAGCAACCGGAACAAGGCCTCGTTCAAGCCGGTGATCATCGGGACGAACTCGGCGAAAGACGTGATCTATGCCCGGCTCCGTTACGAAGAAACGGGGCCAGGCTACATGCACTTTCCTTCCGACCGGGATGTCGCTTATTTCGCGCAGCTCACGTCCGAGGTGTCGGTGCTCAAGGCATCTGGCGGGCATCGCTATCGGGTCTGGGAACTTCCGGCTGGCAAGGCCAACGAGGCGCTCGATTGTCGTGTGTACGCCTATGCAGCGTTGACCGGTCTGATGCATTTCGGCTTCCGTCTGAATAAGAGGGTTGACGAAGTTTCGGCACCGCTGAAGTTCGACAGTGCAAGCAACACGTGGGCACCGGCGCAGCCGGATACGGAAGTTAAGGAGGCGCCGGTCGCTCCGGCGCCTCGAGGCCCGTCAGTCAAGACCGGCACATCGCCGGCGAAATCGCGGGCTAGTCAACTCGCCTAACACCGCAACCGCTCCGGCGGTTTTCGTATTTCTGGAGCACGCCTTGTTCAACCCCAATACCTCAGTCTTCGCGGGGATGTCGAACCCTGTGTTGCAGCAGGCGTTGACCAGCGCGCAGACTGCGTTGATCGCGCTGCAGAGCGGCCAGAAAATCGTTTCGGCCAGTTACGGGCAGGGTGACGGAACAAAATCCGTCACGTACACGCAAGCGAATGTCGGCGAACTGACTATGTTGATTCGCCAACTGCAGCTGCAACTCGGCGTCATTCATCGTGCACGTCGTCGCATGCGGGTCGCCTTCCCGTAAATGGAAAACACACCTCAGATCCTGAACGCTAACGGGAAACCGTTCGAGCGGCGGGAGAGTCGCGCCTCCATGCTGGTGGGCGGAGGCCGCACGCCCTATGACGCTGCCGACGTCTGGGGCCAGCATATGGCCGAATGGCAGCCGTATCTATGGTCGCCAGACGGAGAGCTTAATGTCTATCGCGACCGTATCGTTGCTCGCATCCGCGACGTCGTCCGGAATGATGGGTGGGCGTCGGCCGCGATCACGCGCACGCTCGATAACGTCATCGGAGCTGATTTCCATCCGGTTTCGAAGCCGGACTGGCAAGCGCTGCGCGCGATGACGGGCATCAAGGCGTTCGATCACGTGTGGGCTGACGAATTCGGCCAGGCAGTCGAGGCGAACTATCGCACGTGGGCCTATGACCCCGGCCGCTATTGCGACACGCAGCGGAATCTCACGATTCCGCAACAAAGCGCCTTGGCGTTCCGCCATAAGCTAATCGATGGCGATGCGTTGGCGATGGCTCACTGGCGCCCCGAGCGCGTCGGACCTGGTCGCGCCCGCTACGCCACGGCGATTCAAATCATCGATCCTGATCGCCTGTCGAACCCGCAACAGAATTTCGACCAGCAAACCATGCGTGGTGGTGTCGAGGTCGACCAGGACGGCGCAGCTGTCGCGTATTGGATCCGCCGGGCGCACATTGGCGATTGGTTCAACGCCGGCGCGGCTATGCATTGGGACAAGATTCCTCGCGAAACATCGTGGGGGCGCCCGATCATCGTCCACGATTTTGATCACGATCGCGCAGCGCAGCACCGCGGCGGCGCCGGCATTCTGGCGCCTGTCCTGCAGCGCCTGAAGATGCTGATCAAGTACGACGGCACCGAGCTCGACGCCGCGATCATCAATTCGTTCTTCGCCGCATACATCGAGAGCCCGTTCGACGGCGAGTTGGTCGAGGAGGCGCTTGCCGGGTCGGACAAGGTAAGCGCCTATCAGCAGGAGCGCTCCCTTTATCACAAGGAGCGCGGTCTCCGCATGGGCGAGGTGGGCATTTCGCACCTGTACCCCGGCGAGAAGATGGGCTTCGCCGCGCCGAATCGGCCGAGCGGCAATTTCGCAGAATTCGAAAACGCCATGCTGCGCAACATCGCGGCAGGGACTGGCACGTCTGCGCAGATGATCAGCCAGAACTGGTCGGACGTGAACTACTCGTCCTACCGGGCTGCGATGCTCGAGGTATGGAAGACATTCCATCGACGCCGCCTGAACTTCGCATGGGGATTCGCTGCACCGATCTACGGATGCTTCCTCGAAGAATCGATGGAGGTTGACGACCTTCCGCTGCCCGCCGGCGCACCTGAGTTCATGGAGTGCCGCGTCGCATACGCACGCGCGAAATTCCAAGGTCCGGGACGTGGATTTGTTGATGGAAAGGCCGAAAAAGAAGCCTCCATTCTTGGTATGGATGCCGGACTTTCCACTCTCGATGACGAAGTTTCCGAACTCGTCGGTGGTGACTGGCGCGAAAAGGTCCATCAACGTGCAGTTGAGCGAAGCAAGTTCGTGGAACTCGGCTTGCCCATTCCGCAAACATACAACGGCGCGCCGGCCAAAGAGCAGGTAAAACCTCCGGAGCCTCAATGACGCGGATCACTCGTATCTATGTCCTGCGCGATCCGCGCACCGATGAAGTCCGTTATGTCGGCAAGACGGTCAAGACTTTGGCCGATAGGCTGAGTGGTCACATCAACCGCAGCCGCCGGATTAAATCTCCGTCCGGTAGTTGGATCAAAAGTCTGGCTAAGGAAGGCCTGATGCCGATCATCGAGGAAATCGAGACCGCCGGAGACGACTGGGCAGAAAGAGAGCGCTACTGGATCGCCCATTACCGGTCGGTGACGCACAAGCTGACGAACATTTGCGACGGTGGCGAAGGCGTTGGCGGGGTGAAATTGAAGCCCGAGCACCGTGCAAGGCTGGCGGAGATTGGGAGGGCCCGCAAAGCAACTAACGCGTGGAAATCCCAGATGGGAGCGCATCTTCCGGAATGGTGGACCGAGGAAATTCGCGCGCAGAAGGCCGCTCTGGTGAAGTCGCAAATGACACCCGAACGACGCGCGGCTCATTCAGACGCGTTGAAGGAAACGATGTCTTCGCCCGAATGGAAGAGTCGACACTCCGTTGCAATGCGCACGAAATGGACGCCTGAGTTAAGGGCCGCCCAAGCCGAGAAGGCGCGCGCGGCAAATGCGCGGCCCGATACGAAGGCAAAGCAACTCGAAGCCGCCAAGAAACGTTGGACTCCGGAGGAGCGTGCTAAGGCCTCGGAGGCGACCAAGCGCACGATGACGCCCGAGGTAATAGCTCGAAACTCCGCGACCAACAAAGCCAGGTGGACTCCTGAGCTTCGTGCGGAATGGGCTGAGCGAACCCGGAAGCAGCTTGCCGAAAAGCCAATCGTTCGTACACCCGAATCGCTTGCCGCAGCGGGTGAAAAGGTGCGTGCCGCATGGGCGCGAAAACGAGAGCAAAAGGAGCAAGCCGGACAATGAACAATATTCTTCCGCGGCTCGCGCAGCGCGTATTCAATACGCCATTGTTGTTGCATGAACGCAAGGCCGAAATAGTCATCGCCGCGCTTGCTGATCGTCTCGGTGTTGGGCAAATGGCTAGACTGAATGGAACGCCAATTCCAATGGCGATGGAAGACGATGAATACGGTTTCGCGGAGCCGGGGCGTAACCCGCGCGTAGGCTACGACATGGTCGGCCCGGTTGCCATCATCGAAGTGCAAGGCACGCTCGTACAAAAGCTCGGCTCGCTTCGGCCCTACAGCGGCCTTACAGGATATGACGGAATCAGGCAAAACCTGTTTGCGGCGATGGATGACCCGAAGGTCGAGGCGATTGCCTTCGATATCGACTCGCCGGGCGGCGAATGTGCTGGCTGTTTTGACCTATCGGACACGATCTTTGAATTGCGCGGCCAAAAGCCGATGTGGTCCCTGCTGAACGAAAATGCATTTTCCGCGGCATATGCGATTGCAAGCGCAACAGATCGGATTATTGTTCCGCGAACCGGCGGCGTAGGTTCGATCGGGGTGATCTGCGCGCATTGCGACATAAGCAAAGCACTCGACGGTGCGGGCGTCAAAGTCACCTTCATTACCTACGGCGAATTCAAGGCCGACGGTCACCCCGAAATTCCTTTGTCCGACGATGCGCGTGAGCGCTTCCAGGTGGATATCACAACCATGGGCGAGCTCTTCGTTGAGACGGTCGCCCGAAATAGATCGATCGCGGCCGCCACGGTGCGCGATACGAAAGCCGCAACGTTCTTGGGCGAGAAGGGTGTCGCCATTGGACTTGCGGATGAAGTGGCGGCCCCCGATGCCGCGTTTCGCGCTCTGATCAAACAGATCGGCGCCTAAACCATCCCCTGAAGGAATCACAAATGAAGCTCTCGAAGCTCGCGAGCGCGATGCCGTTCGCCCATTACCTCGGCCTCAGCGGCTCCGCAGCAGCGGCAGCCGAAGAAGACGAGGACCGCAAGCAGAAGGAAGGCGAGTCGGACGACGACTACGCCAAGCGCATGGAAAAGATGGACGAGGAAGAGGAGGCCGCGCGCAAGGCCGAGGAAGAAAAGAAAGAGGAAGAAGCGCGCAAGGCCGAAGAGGAAAAGAAGGAAGAGGAGGCCCGCGCTCGTCGCGCCAAGAAGGCGGAGCAAGACGAGGACGAAGACGAAATGGAAGACGAGGGCGACGACGAGGAAGCTGCAGCTCGGCCGGGCCGCGCGAAAGCCGCCCGTCAGCGCGAACGCATTCGTTGCGCGCGCATCGTTGCCGCCGGCATGAAGGCTGGCCGTGTCAACCAGGCATGCTCGTTCGCATTCGATACGAAGTTGAGCGCATCCCAGGCGATCTCTGCGCTGAATGCTGGCGCGCTTGACGCGCCGGCTCGCCGCGCGGGTCTGGGCGAACGCATGTCGACTGTGGTCGTGCCGAATCCGGGGACGAATACGGGAACGGCGGCTCAGCCTAAAGACCCGGCCGCCGCCGCGGCTGCCCGCATCGTTGCCGCCGGCGAGCGCGCTCGCGGCAGCAAGTAACCCTTCCTTCCAGACTCCCCAGACTCCCAGGAGAAACTCATGTCTCTCAGCGTAATTGGTATCGGCGAGAATTCGCAGCAACCCTCGATCTACGCCGAAACTTTCATTCCGGATCAGCTTATCGCGGGCAATCTCAAGCTCGTGTCGCAGCCGATCCAGTTGATGTCGGGCAACCTCGCGCGCGGCGCCGTCCTCGGCCAGCAAACGAACAACTCGATCGACGTCACACCGGGCACGAATACCGGCAACGGCACCGTCGGCTCGACGAGCCTCGGCACGACCCAAACCTTCGGCGTTTTCCAGTTGAAGGCGCTCAGCGCGACCACGTTCAGCGTGACCGACCCGGAAGGCAATGCGCTTCCGAATGCGACCGTCGGCACGCCGTACGCCAATGCCGAGATCAACTTCACCATCACGGCCGGTGGCACGGCGTTCGTGGCCGGCGATTCGTTCGCGCTGAACGTGCTCGAAGCCACGGGCAACTACGTCCTTTCTGTCAAGACCGCGAGCGACGGCAGCCAGACCCCTGTCGGCATTCTCGCGATGCCCACCAATGCAAGCGGGGGCCCGCAGCTGGCCGCCGCGTACTTGATGGGTGAGTTCAACCAGAACGCCATCAGTTTCGACCCGTCGTGGACGCTGCCGCAGCTGCAGGCTGCTCTGCGCCCGTACGGAATTTTCCTCAAATCGACGGTCTCCGCGACCGACCCGACCTAACCAGATCCGCATCACGAAAACCCCGCCTCGGCGGGGTTTTTTGTTTTGTGGCGTCGAAAATCACCCGGAGATCTAAACCGTGAGCAGCTTTCTTTACGACACCAATACGCTGATTCAGGTCGTCCCGAACCTGAAGGTGGCGCAGCAGTTCCTGTTGGACAAATTCTTCCCGAACCAGGTCACCTCGGATTCGGAGAAGGTCTCGATCGACATCGACGTGGGTAAGCGCCGGATGGCGCCGTTCGTCTCGCCGCTCGTCGAAGGCAAGCTGGTCGAGCAACGTCGCTACCAGACCAACGAGTTCACGCCGGCCTACATCAAGGACAAGCGTGCTCCCGACCTGCTCAAGCCGGTTCGCCGGATGATCGGTGAGCGCATCGGCGGCGAGTTCGATGGCGAAGAGCGCGAAATGGCGAACCTGTACGCCGAAATGGCCGACCAGGTCGACATCGTGAATCGCCGCCTCGAATGGATGGCGGCCACGGCGCTCGCGACCGGTACGCTCACGGTGTATGGCGACGGCTTCGAAACTGCGGTGATCGACTACGGCCGCGATCCGTCGCTGACCGTCGCGAAAACGGGCAACCAGCAATGGACGGCCGCGAACATTCTCGCGGCAACTCCGACTGCAATCCCGACCAACGACATCGATGCATGGCAACGCCAGATCCTGAAGATCTCGGGCGCCGTCGTGACCGACATCGTCTTCACGACGAGCTCGTGGGAAGGCTTCAAGCTCGACCCGGCACTCAAGGGCGCGATCATCTTCCCGTCGTTGAACCCGATGGGCAACATCGTGAACCCGGGCGCGCGGATCGAGCAGGGCGCGGTGTACATGGGTCACTGGGGCCAGTATGACCTCTGGGTCTACAACGACTGGTACGTCGACGAGAACAACCACGAAGTGCCGATGCTGACCGACGGCACCGTGCTGATGAGCGGCCCGAACCTGATGGGCACGCGTGCGTTCGGCATGATCAAGGACCCGATGTTCAACTATCGGGCAATGCCGTATGCACCGAAGACGTGGGTCGAGAACGACCCGGCGCAGCGTTTCATCATGCTGCAGTCGGCGCCGCTCGTGATCCCGAGCCGGGTGAACGCTTCGCTCGCCGCGACCGTCTGCGCACCGGTGTATAGCTGATGGCCGGCCCGCGTAAAGACTCCGAGAAATCGGAGAGCGAGGCCAGCGTGCAGGCGGCTTATGCCGTCGCACGCGGCCGCACCGTCAATGTCGACGGCAAGTCGTTCGGGCCCGGCCAATCGGTCAATCCGCCGGCTGATGACATCCCGCACCTCCTCAAATGCGGCTTCATCGTTCTGCTCGATTCCGAGAGCGACGAAGCCACTGCGGGTGTGCGAGTCGGTGTGCTTCAGATCCGCGGTGGCACGCGGCCGGGCGCGAGCGTGGCGTAGGGGCGGCAATGATCGACTGGGATGCAGTGGTCATCGGGCCGCTGATGACCGTATTCGCTGAGCCGGTGACGTATCTGCCGCTGGCCGGCGGATCGGTTTCGGTCACCGGCGTTTTCGATGATGCGTACCTCAAAGAGGTGATGTTCGAGGATGCGTCGACGGGCACCACCGAAGTGAGCGCGACGCTAGGCGTCCAGCTGTCCCAGTTTCAGTCTCCTCCGATCCAGAACGACAAGCTGACTCTCGTCAGAACCGGCGCGACATACATCGTCCGTCAGGTGCGCCTCGACTCGAGAGGCGGTGCGCGGCTGCTCCTCACGAAGGCGAGTTATCCATGACGACCTCTGCAGAACTGCGCGAGATCTTCGTGACTGCGCTCGCCGGCGCGACGGATGCGCAAGAAAACGTGTTTTCGCCGTTTGATTGGCCGACGACGCCTGATTCGTATCCGATCATCCTGGTGCATGCGCGGAAGGAGCGGAAACAGTCGCTCGGCCGCAATGCGCCGCTCTTTGACGTCACGACGACGATCGAAATCATCGCACGCACGAAGTCGATCGCGCTGGTTGGTGATGCGGGCTCGGCTGCCGCGCTCGCCGCTGCCGAACGCCTGAAAGCGCAGATCGAAGTGGCGTTGATTAATAACCCGGCCGTGTGGGCGCATCCGGACGGATCGCAGCGCATCTCGCAGTTCGCGTCGGTCGATTCAGAGCTGACGACAAGTTCGGAGGGCGATATGCCCATCGCCGAGCTGCTGATGCACATCGAGGTCGATTACACGCAGGGGCCGGACGACTTCTTCCCGATCCCGAGTACCCCGCTGGAAGGTTTCGACGCAGGCGTGCAGGAACCCGCAGGCACGGTCGAGCCCGGCTTCTCGATCACCTTTC
The DNA here is from genome assembly GCA_036383775.1 of Paraburkholderia sp. Taxonomy (GTDB): domain Bacteria; phylum Pseudomonadota; class Gammaproteobacteria; order Burkholderiales; family Burkholderiaceae; genus Paraburkholderia. The sequence continues at coordinate 19,505 of DASVNP010000022.1, forward strand.
CAAACCCTATCTCGTAGGAGCGCCGAATGCGCGTCAAACCTGCGCCGGGCCTCTCTGTGAGGAACCCGGCTGATAAGCAATTGCTTCCGCCTGAGGGTATCGACGTTCCGGACGACGACATCCTCTGGACCAAGATTCTCAACGACGGTGATGTGGTGCTGGTGCCGGCTAAGTCGGTTCCCGCGAAGGAAGGTGATAAGGCATGAGCACGGTCCCGTTCAAGGTCATTCCCGCTGGCCTGCGTCTGCCGGGCTCGTTCTTCGAGCTCGACAACTCTCAGGCCAACACGGCGCAGGCGAACCAGCGCGCGCTGATCATCGGCCAAATCACATCGGCCGGCATTGCGACGCCGAACGTCCCGATCATCTCGGGCGGTGTCGGCGATGCGAATCTGCAGGGCGGCGCAAATTCGATGCTCGCCAACATGACGGAGGCATACCGTCTCAACGACAGCTTTGGCGAAGTCTGGTATCTGCCGCTCGCTGATGCGGCCGGCGCGACCGCCGCAGCTGGTTCGATCCTGTTCACCGGCGCACCGACCGCAGCCGGGACGATCTCGCTGTACATCGCCGGCCAGGTGATTACGGTTCCGGTGACGGCGGCCCAAACGACCGCATCCATTGCGACGGCTGTTGCGGCGGCTATCAACGCGATTCCGGATCTCCCGGTCACGGCTTCGGCCGCGACCAGCACGGTTACCTTGACTGCCGTCAACAAGGGGCTGTGCGGCAACGAAATCGACATCCGCTTCAACTACTACGGCACCGCCGGCGGCGAGGCGACACCCGCGGGTCTGACCTCCACGATCACGGCGATGTCGGGCGGCGCAACTAACCCGACACTGACCACCGCGTTGGGCAACCTCGGCAACATGACGTTCGACTTCATCGCGTGTCCGTACACGGACCCGACGTCGCTCGCCGCGGTTCAACAACTACTGAATGACCAGACCGGCCGCTGGAGCTGGCTGCAGCAGATGTACGGTCACGCGTTCTACGCCTACGCGGGTACGTTCGCAGCACAGACGACGCTCGGCCTGACGCGAAACGACCAGCACGAAACGATCATGGGTTTCTACGGCAGCCCGACGCCGAGCTGGTTGTGGGCCGCTGCTTTGTGTGCGCAGACTGCGGTAAGCGTGCGTGCAGATCCGGGCGTGCCGCTCCAGTACCTGCCGCTGCAAGGCGTTTTGCCGCCGCCGATCGCGAATCAGTTCCTGCCGAGCCAGCGCGAAACGCTTCTGTACGACGGGATCTCGACATTCACGGTGCTGCAGGACGGTACTGTGCAGACCGAGAACGTCATCACGACGTACCAGACGAACGCTCAGGGTGTTGCCGACAACAGCTATCTCGAGGTGGAAACGATGTTCCAGCTGATGCTGGAGATCCGGACGCTCAACTCGATGCTGACGTCGAAATATGCGCGTTCGAAGCTGGCGAGCAATGGCACGCGGCCGCCGCCAAATTCGGGTCTTGTGACGCCGAATACCGTCAAGAGCGACATCATCGCGCTGTATCAGGAGCGCGAAAGTCTTGGATTCGTCCAGAACAGTGAGGCATTCGCCGCCGCGCTTGTCGTGCAGAAGAACACGGTGAACCCGAACCGCCTCGACATTCTTTGGCCGGGCACTCTCGTGAATCAGATGCGCACGTTCGCGACTCTCGTCCAGTTCAGATTGCAATAAGCCATCTGGCCATAACAGCAAGGCTGCCTTCGGGCGGCCTTTTCTTTTTCTGGAGGCCAAATGGCCAGCAATCTCATCGCCGGCACCGCATCGGTGACGGTCGACGGTCAGACGTACCTGGTCGCGGGCGGGTTCAAGTACAACCCCTCGTCGGTTACGCGCGAGTCGCTGACGGGTATGGATACCGTTCACGGCTACAAAGAAAAACCCATTGCGCCCTCGATTTCGATGTCGCTGCGCGATACCGGAGGTCTGACTGTCGCGGCAATCAACGGCATGACCAATGTCACGGTTGTCGGCTCGCTTGCGAACGGCAAGACCATCATCGGCCGCAGCATGTGGTCGGTTGAATCGCAAGAAGTCGATTCTGAAGAGGCGACGCTCGAGGTGAAATTCGAGGGTCCGCAAGTCACTGAAGTTCTTCCGAGCTAAAAATGAACCAACCAGACACGAAAACTCTCAAGCTGCGCAAGCCGGTCACCATGAAGGGTGATTCGGAGACGTATCACACGCTCGAATTGCGCGAACCGACGGTCGACGAACTGGATCGTGCGTTGCAGGCTGGCGAAACGGCGTATGCGTCGAATGCAGCTCTGATCTCGTTCGTTGCTGGCGTCCCGCTCGCTGTGGCCAGGCTGCTCGTTAAGCGCGATTACGAGGAGGCGTCGACGTATCTGGCGGGTTTTACGCTGGATGGCCCGACGACTGGCGAAGCATAGTCGCTGAGGTCACAAAGTATTACCACTGGGGGCCTGAGGATGCCTGGCGCCTCAGGTTGCGTCGCTTTCACTTCTATCTCAAAGAAGCGGAGCGAATGAAGAGAACGGGGATCGTCTGATGGCCGGCTCAGCATTTACGATAACCATCAGCGCTGTCGATAAAGCGACTGCGGTAGCAAAGCGCGTCAATGCATCGATCGCGAAGATCACGAAGCCTTATAACGATCTGAAGTCCTCTGTTGCTGCATTTGGCAAGGAAACAGGATTCGATAAGGTTGGAAAGGGCCTGGAAAAGGTCAGCAATGCTGCCGGTGATGTCGCTCGAAAGGTTGCATCGATCGCTCCCCCGATGGCTGCACTGATCGGGGTCGGCAGTATCGCCGGTATCGCGGCTTTGGCCGCTGGCTGGGGAAAGATGGCGACGGAGATCGCCAATACTTCGAGCGTTATTGGCGTCTCAACAACCGATCTTCAGCGGTACCGCGGCGCCGCGCGGATGGCGGGCCTGTCCGCTGACAGCATGTCTAGCAGCATGCAATCTCTCGGAGATGCATTCGAGGACGCGTCCGCAGGGCGTAACACGTTCGCAGCCGGCGTGCTATCGAGTAAGGGCATTGGCATCCATCGGTTGAAAGACGGAACGATCGACGTCGTGCGCGGGCTCCACGACGTTGAGAAAGCCGCGTCGAAGATCACAAACACGCAAGCCCAGCGCAAGTTCCTCGACATTTTTGGGCTTGGCGGCCTGCAGGCGATGATTCGCCGGGGCACGATTGATCAATTCGTTGCGAAGTTCGACAAGCTCCATGCAGTCATGTCGCCCGATCAGATTGCAAAGGGCGAGCAGTTCAACGAAGAGATGGTTGCGTTAGATGCGTCTGTTGACAAGTTAAAAAACTCGATTGGCGCATCGCTAGCGCCAGCTGTTGGGCGCGCCGTAGATGAGCTCGCAAAACTCGCCGATGACTACGGCCCGAAAGTAGCCGAATGGATCGACGGCATTGACTGGGATAAAACCGCTAAAACCATCGGGAACGTTGCAGACAGTTTGGGTGGCGTGAAAGGCATAGCGATAGCATTGGCCGCAGTTTCATTTGCATCGCCGATTGCTGGACTGGCGTCAATGCTTATAAAAGCGGCGGCGCTGAGCTCCATTCTTCTTCCGTTGGTAGCCAATCCGCTTGTCGCGGGGATTCTTGGGCTGACGCATAGCTCCGATTTAAATGACGGCGAGGATGCCTATCTCGCCAGCCATCGAGGTGGCACATGGGACGGCGACCCGATCGGCCAAAGGCGTCGCAACGGGGCGGTATCTGATCAGCAGACTGGAGATGTCGTAGCCAAGCTAATGCTTCGTGGATGGACTCGACAGCAGGCCTCGGGAATCGCGGCGAATCTGTGGTCTGAGAGCATGTATAACCCGACCGCAGTTGGCGACAATGGGCATGCATATGGGATTGCCCAATGGCATGAGGATCGGCAGGCAGCTTTTAAAAAGCTGTTTGGCACCGATATTCGGAGTTCGACTCTAGATCAGCAGCTTCAGTTTGTTGACTATGAATTGCGAAATGGCTCTGATGCTGGTGCACGCCAAGCCGGCGTCGCGCTAGCGGGCACAAATTCGGCTGCGCAAGCCGGCGCGATTTTTTCGCATCTGTATGAGCGACCGAAGGACGACGTTGGGGAAGCACAAAAGCGCGGCGAAGTGGCTGCAGCGATTGACTCTGCAGCCCAGGCATCTCCTCAAACAAGCAAGATGGAAATCACGATCCACATGCCGAATGCGCCGCACGGTACACGTGCAACGGCTAAGTTGGATGGTGACATTACCGCAACAGGCCAGATTGGCCATTCGCTCCTGATGGGACCGTCCGTATGAGCCTGAACAATGTCGTCCAGATCTCGGGCAGCATCGGTGGCATCGCGGCGGCTGCAGGATCGCTGGCAAGTCTCGCAACGGGCGGCGCTGTCGGGAGTTGGAGCAATTCACTTCGTCAGGCCTCATACGGCGGTGTGCCATTTGCGGTGGAGGCGGCCCGCACTTCTGGTGGGCGCCGGAATGCGGTGCACGATTACCCGTTCCGCGATGAGGTTTGGGTTGAGGATCTCGGCAAATTGCCGCGTCAGTTCAACCTGATCGGCTTCCTCGTCGAGGACAGTCTTGTATATGGCGGCGGCTCGGTGATCAGCCAGCGGAATCGCATGTTCGGTGTTTGCGAAACGGCCGGTCCCCAGACGCTCGTGCATCCGACTTTCGGCACGATCGAGAACGTCAACTGCTTGAACGTCGAGTTTCTTGAGCGGAAGGATTTGGGTCGCGTGATCGAGGTGATGTTCACCTTCATTCAGAGCGGTCTGCGGATTTTTCCGACTGCGTCAACCTCGACTCAAGCGTCGGTCACTGCGGCGGCCGGTGCGCTAAACGTCTCTTCGCTGGCAGATTTCGTGAGGAATACCGCGACAGCTATCCAGAAGGGTGCGGCAGTCGTTCAGCAGGCTGTTTCAGCTGCAGTCGGGTTCTATCAGCTCGGCGCGACGGTCGTGAACGACGTAAAGCGGTTTTTGGGTGCGGTCTCGACACTGCAGGGGAATTTCGGGCGCCTTTTTGGCGGCGGCAACAACGGCTATCTGGGTTCGAACCAGAAAGCGCCAGCGGGATCCACCGTCCAGACATTGATCCAGAACGACACGGTGCTGCGTGCGGCGGTGGCTTCCTCTGGGGCATCGCTCCAGGCCTCCGCTGCATCCGTAAGCAATACCTCGGCGTTCGGCGCGGCGACGCAGGCTTTTGTGTCGGCAGTGTCGGGCTCGGCCGCCGATCCGGCTGATGCGATCCGGATGTTGACGTCGATGGCGACATATTCGCCCACTGGAGCGACATCGTCGGCAGCGATTGGTGTCGCAATGGCGACCATGCAGACGCAATGCGGCGCGTTGTTTCGGCGCGCTGTGCTGGCTCAGCTTGCTCAAGCGGTATCGACCTATCAGCCAGCTTCGCAACAGGATGCACAGGCTGTGTCGGCAAATATCACTGCGCTTCTCGATGATGAAATTGAGACCGCCGGCGATGCGGGTGACGATGCCAGCTATATGGCCATGCGGGCGCTGCGTCAGGCTGTGATTGCTGATTTGCAGGCGCGGAGCGCTGGTGTTGCACCCACAACGACGTTCGCGTTCAATGCGGCGCTTCCGGCGTTGGTGCTGGCGAATCGACTCTACCGTGACGCGGGCCGATCCGATGGCCTCGTGCAACAGGTGGACGCAATACATCCGGCATTTCTCCCGATTTCGTTTCAAGCACTGGCTACCTGATCCGTGGATGACGACCTTTACCTGAGCATCGGCAACCAGACGATCTCGGGATGGACAGATGTGCGCGTCACGCGCGGAATTGAGCGCCTTCCGAGTGACTTTGAAATCGGCTTAACAGAGCTGTACCCCGGCCAATTGAATCAGGTGGTTGTGCAGCCGGGTGATGAGTGTCAGGTGATGATCGGACAGGATCTCGTGGTCACGGGGTATGTCGATCAGTACGTGCCGTCTATGGATGCTCACGGACATACGATTCGCGTCTCGGGTCGTGGCAAGTGTCAGGACCTGGTCGATTGCGCGGCGATCTGGCCGAACGGTCAGATCAGCGGAACGTCGGCTCTTGACGTGGCCTCGAAGCTTGCTGCGCACTACGGGATCACCGTCGCATGCAGCGTTTCGAATCTGCGAGCCATACCGCAATTCAACCTGTTTCTGGGCGAGTCGTCCTACGAGATTATCGAGCGCATCAGCCGGTACAGCTCGCTTCTGGTTTATGACACGCCCGACGGGAATTTGACGCTTGCTCAGGCGAGCGACGTTCAGGCGGCGAGTGGCTTTCAGCAGGGCATCAACGTTCAGGCTGCGACGGTGAAATATTCGGCCGATCAGCGTTTCTCGAAATACACCGCCTACACGCAATCGGTCCAGATGTATTCGGATACCGGAGTGGCGGGAAACGTGATCGCTGTGGTGGAAGACGCAGGCGTCCAACGCCCCCGGGAACGCGTGATCATCGCTGAAGCGGTGGAAGGGTTTCAGGATCTCGCAAAACAGCGAGCAGTGTGGGAAATGAATCGGCGTATCGGCCGCGCGGCGGTCGTCACACTGACTACCGACTCGTGGCGCGACTCTGCCGGCGCACTTTGGACCCCTAATACGCTAGTCCCGATTCTCCTGTCGCAATTGAAGCTGGCCGATGAGTCGGGGACCGGGCCCGTCATGTGGCTGATTGGTGAAGTGACGTTCCAGCGAAGCATGCAGTCTGGAACGACCGCAACCATTACAGCGATGCGCCCTGAGGCATATCTGCCTGAGCCAACAGCTCTTCAACCGATGTTCGTCGACGGAAGCACGATCCCGCAATGACCGATCACGTACATAGCCGCGTGAATCTTCTTGTGCGAAGAGTGGGGACGATAGTCGGGAGAGGGCGCATTACGTCGACGAACGATGGCGGCTCGGTGCAGCTCGTTCAGGTGCAGGTCAATGATCTGGAAACGATCGACAACCTGCCGCGGCTCGCCGAATTTGGTTTGACGTCGGTTGCGCCCGATGGCGCGGACGTCGCAATGGTGAATTTCGGGGGCGCCCGAAATAACGCGGTCGTTGTTGCGACCGGACATCAGCAATCGCGTCCGACCGGGCTCAAGGGCGGCGAGACGATGCTGTATAGCCAGGACGGCAAGTACGTCTATCTGACGGCAGGCGGTGGAATCGTCGTGGAGGCGAAAGGACAAGCCGTCACCGTGAACGACGCGACGATCGTGACGATCAATGCCGCGACGAAAGTGCGCATGGTGACGCCGCGGTTGGAATGTACTGGCGACATCGTCGACAACTGCGATACGACGGGGCGCAGCATGGCCGCCGATCGCGTTATCTACGATGCCCATACCCATCCAGTGCCCAATGTTCAGTTGGGCGGTCCTGGCACAACAACGCAACAGCCAAATCAACCCGAATGAGCTCAACAGACATTCAACTCTTTTGGGACGCCTCCAACTATCACGGCGACTGGAAGATTCAAGGTCCTGATCTGGCATCCGGAAATGATCTGGTGACCGCGATCATGGTGAGCATCTTCACCGACAGGATGGCCGCACCGGACGATGTGATTCCCGATGGTTCAGGTGATCCGCGGGGATGGTGGGGCGATCTCGGCGGGACTTCGCAAATTGGATCGAGGCTCTGGCTGCTGAGGCGTGCGAAGCAGACTCCGGAAACGCTTCAAAAGGCATATGACTACATCGCGGAGGCGCTTCAATGGCTCCTTGATGATGGTGTGGTCGCGAACTTCGACATCACCGTGATGTGGGTCAGGCAGGGATTTCTCGGGGCTCAGATAGTCGCGTACCAGAAGGACGGGACGAAGATTGCCTCTACCGATCAATGGGTGTGGAACGGGATACAGTAAATGCCATTTTCTAGGCCCACATTATCCGATTTGAAGGCTCAGGTTGCCGCGGATGTTGAGGCAAATCTAAGCGGCGTCAGCGCGCTTCTGCGGTACGCGGTCCTGCGCGTGGTCACCGTCGTTCAAGCGGGGCTCGCTTATCTCCATTATGGGTATCTCGACTGGATATCGAAGCAGGCGGTGCCATGGACGGCGACCGATGAATATCTCGTCGGATGGGGCGCACTGAAGAATGTCTATCAGAAGTCGGCGACCAAAGCATCCGGTGCCGCGACTTTCACGGGTAGCCCGGGAACCCCCATTCCTGCCGGAACGACGCTCGTGCGTGGCGACAATCGCACCTACACGGTGAATGCGACCGTGACAGTCGGCAATACCAACACGGTGACGGTATCTGCAACTGACACGACGCCGGGTGCCGCAGGCAACTGCGACGTTGGTACCGCGCTCAATCTCGGCACGTCGATACCCGGAATACAGTCGACGGGCACGGTTTCATCTGTCTTCGTTGGCGGCGCAGACGTGGAAACGACGGACGCCTTCAGCGCACGCGTCATCGCGGCATATCAAGCCGCCCCGCAAGGAGGGGACCAGGACGACTATGTAGCATGGGCGACAGCGATTGCTGGTGTGTCGCGAGCATGGTGTGCACCTAACGGATTTGGTGCAGGGACCGTCGTTGTCTATTTCATGATGGATAGCGCCGAGGCGGCGCATGGCGGATTCCCACAAGGAACGAACGGCGTCGCAGCAAATGAGCCGCGAACGGCGACCAAGGCGACGGGCGACCAGCTGATCGTAGCGAATGCCCTCTATGCGCTTCAGCCGGTAACGGCGATGGTCTATTCCTGCGCCCCGCTCGCCAATACAGTCAATTTCACGATCTCTGGCTTGAGTACTGCATCGAGCGCAACTCAGGAGGCAGTTGAGGCCGCGATTTCGGATGTGTTCCTGCGCACGGGGGCGCCCGGCGGGACGGTGGACATATCTGACATCAATTCGGGGATAGCTGCGGTTGCCGGAACTGCGGGCTTCGTCATCATCTCGCCGGTCGGGAACATCTCCAGCGCGACCGGGTACCTGCCCACGCTTGGCGACGTTGCATTCGTTTAAGGGGAGGTCTGAATGGCGGCCCCGGTGCTTCTTGCGCAGAATTTTCTAAGCGCAATCCAGTCGCTTCTACCTCGAGGTCTTGTATGGCCTCGCGATCAGGAAGCGGTGCAGACTCAGACATTGATGGGGTTGGCGCCGACGTATGAGCGCAATACTGCGCGCGCGAATTACCTGCTTGTCGATGCGTTCCCGGCGACGACCTACGAGCTGCTTCCTGAGTGGGAGGAAACGCTCGGGCTGCCGGATCCATGTGCGGGTGGTTCCCCATCCATTCAGCAGCGCCGTGCACAAGTCGTCGCTCGCCTGGCGAACGGAGGGGGAGCATCGGCGGCTCATTTCATCGCTTTTGCGGCAAACCTTGGGTACCAGGTATCGATAGAGAGCTTTGGACCTGCCAGGGCGAGCCAAGCGCGCTGCGGCGATTCTGACTATTCCGAGGCATGGGCATACGCCTGGTCAATCGATCTTCCTCTCAGCACTGTGACGTATGCGCAGGCGAGCAGATCAGCCGCTGGTGATCCGCTGGCCAGTTGGGGCAACAACGTTCTGCAGTGTGAGATGCAGGCCTTAAAACCTGCTCACACGGTTTTACTTTTCAAATTCCTAGCGCCGGTTTACGACAATTCAGTCGTCGACGACTTTGGCAATCCAGTCATGACTTCGGATGGCTTTCCGGTCGTCATCTGACTTTCCTAAATAGGGACTTGCATGTATCAGATCGATTCGAGCGGCGCCGCGAGTTCGATGCCGACTCCCGGCGCGGCCGCGACCCCGGGTTTCTTCACCGGTGGTAATCCGTCGACCGGTACGCCTGCGACCATTCTGGATGCAGACTGGTTTAACGCGGTGATGATGGAGCTCGTCAACATCGTCACGGCGGCCGGGCTCCCACCGACGAAGGGCACGAATAATCAGGTTTTGACAGCGGTTCAGGATCTCTTCGCGGCCATCGGTGGTAACTCCGCCAAGACATTCAACGTTGCAGCGTCGAGCGGACCGAACAACGCGGTGAACCAGAGTCAGGTATTCGGCATCGGCCAGACCGATACCGACATGACTTCTTCGCGCGCTTTCAACACCAACTACACAAACACCACCGGCAAACCAATCAGGGTTCGAGTAAATGCGAGCTCCGGTTCAAGCCTTGCTGCTATAGGCCTATTTATTGTCGGCGCGGAGGGATCCGTTTGCATCGCCCCAGCAAGTGGGGAGGCAATGGGTATCTCGGAAGTAGTGTTGGCGGGCGAGATTTATAACCTAATTTCCACGGGCACCGTGACGTTGGGTACGTGGCGCGAGACTCGGTAAGGACACGGAATGCAAACATTCATTGACTCAGCAACGCAACAAGTCTGGGCCTTCGACGATGACGTGGAGGTCGAGAACGGCTTCGCAACGTCCCCGAATATCAAGGTCGCTGTCCCGGTCACGCTGAAACCGTGTACACCTGAGCAGGCAGCAGCCGCCGCGGCGCCAAAGCCTTTCACGGGCGCCATGCTGCTCAAGGACAACACGATTCAGCGCGACAGCCTACTAAACGTCGCCGCACTCGCGATCGGGCCATTGCAGGACGCTGTCGATCTCGGCCAGTCCACAGCAGTCGAAGATGCGCTTCTGAAGTCCTGGAAGGAATACCGCATCGCCGTGAACCGCATCGATCTCACGCAGCCGTCGCCGACATGGCCGGTGCAGCCCGCATAACGAAACGAAAAATCGTCAACAAGCCGCCTCCGGGCGGCTTTTTCTTTTGGTGATCCATGCCCACAGGTGAAGGCGTAACACTAGCCGGATTCAATCCGGCCACTGCGTTCGATGACGACGACTTCATCTATATGACGCAGGATGGCGCGACGGTTAAGGGGACTGTCGCGCAGTTGAAAACGGCCGTGGCCGTCAGCGCGACCCGTGAAACTTTTACGGCTGGCGCCAGCTTTACGGGGGCGATCTCCGGAACAACGCTGACGGTATCCGCAGTGGCAAGCGGAATCATTGCATCAGGTCAAACGCTCTATGGCGCTGGCGTCACGGCTGGCACAACAATCGTTCCTGGCGGTACCGGCACGGGCGGCGCCGGCACCTACACGCTCAGTGCATCGCAAACCGTCTCGAGCGAGGCCATGAGTGCAGCCAGCGCGACGCAGTTCGTGCCCGGGGGTTCATCCATCACCCTGGCTGGCACTTATGGCTCTGTCGACGCGATCGATATTTATACGGATGGTGTCGAGCAGCTCGATTGCACGCTGGCAGGTCAAGTGTTGGGCTTCACCCCGTCTATCCCTGCAGGGATCTCGACGGTCATTGTGCGCGGGAAACCTGCGCGATCCATTGGCTCACCTTCAGCCGGTTCCGTCACGGACGCGACCCTCGCGCCCGGCAGTAATATCTATTTCGTCGTCAAGCGCACCGCCGATCCGCGTACCTATGGTGCGGCCGGCGATGGCATAACGGACGACATGCCGGCGCTCCTGCGTGCGGCGGCTGCCAATCCCAATGTCGAATTGACGCCCGGGACGTATGCGCTCAATCCCGGTACGTTGCCGTCGAGTCTGAGAATTCTTACGGCGCGTCCCGGTGTAGTGCTCGTGCCGGGCCCGCTTGTTCCGAAAGGCTCGGGCTTCTCAACGTGGATTACGGCCCTGAATCTCGTCAACGCTGAAATCAGCGGCCTCCAGCTTCAGGCCCCTTCGGCGACATATAGCGGGTTGACTGTCTTGCTCGGATCCGGCTGCTCGAACACCCGTTTCGAAGACATGGTTCTTCAGGGATCAGGATATACAGGACTCTCTCTTGCGCTCGGCACCAACAACAAGGTTAAGAGCTGCAATGTGATCGACTATAAAGGGAACGGTATTTACGTTTCTGGAAGCTCGCTGTCGGCCCTCGATGTCGGCACCGAAGTCGCAAGCTGCTATACGGATGGGAACGGGGCATCGAGCATCGCTCATGGCGTTTCATTCGTGTATTGCATTGACTTCAATGGGCACCACAACAAATCCGATAACGCCGGTACGTTCGGGTTCGAGGCCGCGCTGTGTGAAGGCGGAATTCTGCAAGGGAACATTAGTTTCAATTCCGTTCACGAAGCGCTGAACGTAGAGGACAGTAACCTGATCAAGGTCATCGGCAACAAGGGCCGCTGGCCGGCCGGCGGTGGCAACAGCATCGATTTCGGCATGAGCTTCTTTGCCAATACCAGAACGATCGACGGTGTCGAAGTGCTTGATAACGACGTGACGAATTCTGGTAGCAGTGGATTCTGTTTCGCCGGCTCGACTAGCTCCGGTATTCAGCATTCACCGATGCGCAACAACTACCTTCTCAACTGCAATTCCAAAAAAGCCGGGGTGGCAGGCGGCAGCGATAACCTGGCCGGGATTCTGCTGTCGGGAACGCTAGTGCAAGCCAATCCGATTTCCACGAACACTGTTCGAGACATCAACGGGTATCTGACATATGGCATTGCCGAGCTGAACCGTGGTGTTGGAATTCCATCTAGCAACGAGGTTGTCGGCAACAGCGTATTTGGAACCTTCTCTGGGGGCGCACCTTCGTCGCTAAGTGCATCCACCAAATCCGCAGTGAATAGCTGGCAACTCTGAACGAATCAAGTTGGAGGCAATTGATGTTGAAACGAATGTTTGCGAGTGCGATCGTCGCGCTCCTTTCCACCGCCGCAATCGCTACGACGTATGTCCCGGTCCCGTTAATTAATCCGACCGGCTCAACCAGCGGCCAAGCGATTGTCTCGACAGGTTCGTCAAGCGCGCCGGCATGGGGGAGTGTTTCTGCGGCCGCATTGACCGGCATACTACCGGTGGCGAACGGTGGCACGAACGTCAGTTCGGCCAGCGGCACAGCCCTGGACAATATCAGCGGCTTCTCCGGGACTGGATTCCTGACACGCACTGGCGCGGGCGCGTACGCATTCCAGAGTGCGACGAACGGAATCACGCTAGGCAATTTGGCGCAGACACCCGCAAACACGGTGCTCGCCAACGCAACCGGATCGACGGCCAACGTGACGGCCTTCAGCATGCCGAGTTGCAGCAGCTCGGCGAGTGCGCTGAATTACACGCTCGGATCGGGCTGGAGTTGCAATACGGCAGTTCTGGCTTCGAACGTTTCCGGAACCGTCGCGGTGCTGAACGGCGGGACGGGGGCAACGACTGCGGCGAATGCGCGTACCAACCTTGGTGCAGCCGCTTCTGGCGTAAACACCGACATCACGAGCCTGAATGCGCCAGCGCTCGGCGCGGCCACCGCAACAACGCAAGGTGCTTCGTCAAACTCGACGCTGGTCGCGACGACTGCGATGGTGCAGGCCGCCTTCGCGGCGCCGCCGTGCACGGGTTGTACGACGCCGAACGGTGGCTCGTTCACAACCCTGAAAGGCAGTTCGCTTGCGAAAGTCTTTGCGACCAACACCAGTGCGCAAAGCATTCCGGCAGGTACGAGCACGGCGGTAACAGGGTGGACGACCGGCTTTGATGCCAACAGCAACTTCAATGCATCAACCGGCGTCTTTACTGCACCCGCCACTGCTTACTATGTTGTGAGCGGCCAGTTGCTCTGGGGAGTGATGTCGGGCGCTGGCGCCAGCAACGTCCTGAAGGCTGTTGTCTTCGCCAACGGGTCGGCCACCAACCTGGCAGGTATTGCTGGAGCATCGAATACGACCCAGCAGTACAACGCCGTTCAGGTGAGCGGCATTGTCAGTCTGACTTCAGGACAAACGATCGTACTCGACGCGGTTCAGGCGACCGGGTCTTCGGTGGCCTTATCGAATACTGCGGGTGGCAACTGGATAAGCATCTACCAGTTGCCGTAACCGCACGCTCAATAGTTCATCGCGCCGTGCTCGAGCGCCCAGCTTGACCGCTGGCAGATTGGAGTTGCGCCCGGGTCAGAGTCTTTCCGCACGCACTTGCCAGCGTGCACACATATTTGCGGGCGGTCACAAGTAGGGGCGACTGAAAACGCGCCTGCAGTAGCTTTTCTGGGAGCGGGCACGGCTTTGATCGCGTCAACATGGATCGGGGCAACATGGATCGGGGCAGATGGCTTGGCAGGTTCCGGAAAAACTTCCGGCCCGCTGGTAATAGCTGCTTCCCAGGTCTTTTCGAGAATGTTGTCCAGCTCTTTGGCTTGGGCTTCCGAACTGAAGCGATCAAGGACGACTTTGCGGGCGCGCTCAAGCATCGCAGTACGCTCCGATGGCCTCATTTTGATGGCTCGTTCGATAGCCTTCACCCATGCCTTCGGCTTGTTGTCGCACTTGAAGCCCGTCACGCCATCTTCGACGGCGGCATACGGCTCCGTGTCGGAATAGAGCCCGATCGCGCCGGCCGCAGTACCCTCGAGGAACTTGATAGGACACTTCGCGGCCTTGGCGCGCTTTTCGGCAAAGAGCGGAACCAGAACGATGTCGAAACCGGCCTTTGTCAATCGGCCAAGATATTCGTTATAGCTGAACGTGAACGGCTCGAAGAAAACGGGTGACGGGATGTCCTCGATGCCTTCCGGCTTGCAGCCCCAGAAGTGGAACTCGAGCTTATCCTCGTACTTGCGAGACAGTTTCGTGATGGCTTCCCGAAGCACGGTCATTTCGTCCTTCCGAGCCCCGCCTCCGGCGAACGCGATGCGCAGCCTTGCATTGTTCGGTCGCTCGATCTGCTTGAGCCACCGGCTTTCGATGTTCGTGGTTAGCTGGGCAACATTCTGGCTGTACTTGCTGGCCGATTCCTCCATCAGTCTGGAGTAAGCGATCGTGACGTCGGCAAGTGCCAGATGCGAAGTGAGGGATTTGAAGGTCGGTTGCCCCGGCCGAAGATAGACGAACTCGTCGTTAAGTTCGTGCATCGTGAGCAGGTCGTCGTCCATCAGATACGCCGTGGCCTTCCCGAGTGCCTTGGCCGCCTTCAGCATCTTTTCCGCGTGGTCATCCATGGTGCGGTGGAAGATGACGATGTCGGCAGTCTGGAGTGCGTGTACGTCGAGTTGCGCGGACGGAATATAGGTGAACGTGTACCGGTCGCGTAGATGCTGCGACAGGTTGGTGATCGTGATATCCACATTCGTGTCGAAATGCGCTTTGGTGACGAGGACGTTCAGGCGAGCCGGTCGGATGGGCTGAATGACATCGCGGAGATACTCGCGCCGCTCCCGGAATGGGGCGAAGTTCTGTCGCCAGATTTCGTTCAGTTTTTCCTTGCCCAGCGATTCGAATATGCTGAGATCGTCGACCTGGTAGGCTGGCAGGTTTTCTGGCGTCAGAAGCTTGTTGCGATCCATGCCGATCATGAATCGCGAGCTGAACTGGTCCTGGTGTGCCGTCAGGCCAAGCGAGCCTTCCATCATGCCTTCGACATGGCTCAGGACGGCATCGATAAAGAGGAATCGGGTCTCGCGAGCCCAACGCAGCCAGAGATCCCAATCGCACAGTCGGCGCATGACCAGATGCATGTCATATCCGCCGTACTGCTCGAACAGAGATTTTCGGTGCATCACCGTGTTATTGGCGATGTAGTTCTCGTTCAGCAGTTTGGAGAAATCGAACGGCCCACCCAGATGGCCAACCTGGTCTCCGTGCACGACGGATGCGCGACCGTAGGCAACCCCATAGTCAGGGTTGGCGTCCAGTCCTTCGACGCGAAGCTTCAGGGCATCGGCCGTCCAGACGTCATCGTCGAACTGATAGGCGATGTATTCGCCGCGGGCCAGCATGATGCCCTCGTTGACGCGGAGTGCCGGGAGACCCGAATTCATGTCGTGCCGGATGTGAACGACACGCCGATCTTCGTGCACATAGCGGGCGCATACCTCGGCCGTCTTGTCAGTGGAGCCGTCGTCGATGATCAGCAGCTCGAAATCGGCGAACGACTGGCTGAGCACGCTCTCAATCGCGCGTTCGAGCAATCCATTGTCTCCGCGGCAGAAAGTCGGCAGGATCACCGACACGCGCGGCTTCTCGCGGCGGCTGGGATGCTCGTTAATTACTTGATCGGCAAGGAAAAACCGCGCTTGAAGCATGTTCAACTCCGATTGAGGGAACGTCCAAAAAAGTTCCCGGATATTACAGGATTCAGATGACTGCCGGCCTGAGAGCGTTGCCCGGCAGCATTGCTACTGCTGCATCTCTCCATCGAGCACCGGGGAATCGGAGTCCGCGTCCAGGTCTATAACTGCGCCGATCTCGCGCATCTTTGCGAGCACGAGTTCGATCTCCGCCTCGGGAAGCGTGACCATTGCCGCACCCATGAAGAGATTGGCCGGGGGTATGCCTTGCTGCTTGTTCTCGTCCGCATACTCGCGCCATCGCCGGCTGGTTTTCAGCCCGAGAATGCGGGCCATCTGGGTGCCTGAGTATTGCAAACGCTCCTTCCACTGCTTCATCTGGACGACGGTGGGTGGGCGAAAGAGCATGTTGAATTGATCCAATGCGCATAAGCGCGAGAAAGCGATATTGCATGATGGGTTCCTTTCGGATGGCGGCCGCGCGGGTGCGCTTCCTATGAGGCGAAAGATAGGCGGATTCCGCCTATGCGTCAAGTAAAAGATTCGACCAACTGAGCTGCCTTCGGGCGGCTCTTTTCATTTCCGGGGCCCTGAATGCCAGAAGACCAGATGCCGGAGTTTCCGGCCGAACTGCTCGAGCGCTTCAAGTTGAGCGAACACGACGTCGAGTTGATCTCGACATACCTGATGGCATCGATGCGCCGGCAGATGCGCAACGAGTTCTATCGCGACGTGGGGAAGGGTGTTGTGCGCGTCGGATGGAAGGTGGTCTTGGCCATTGGCCTTTATCTCGCGTGGAAAGGATCTGGCGGCCCGAGCGGCTGGCTGGAACCCGTCCGGAAATTCTTCATCGGGTGATTCATGGATCTCACGTCAAGCATCATCGCTGCCGGCTGCGGCGCGACCCAGTTGCGCGCGGCGCAGTGGGTACAGCCGCTTCAAGCCGCGTGCGACAAATTCCAGATCAACACACCGCTGCGTGCGGCCGCGTTCCTCGCGACGTATGGCATCGAATCGGCGCGCTTGACCGCACTGGTCGAGAACATGAATTACAGCGCGGCCGGGCTGCTCGCGAACTTCCCGAACGAGTTCGATGAAGCGGAGGCGCAGCAATACGCCAACAAGCCGCCGATGATCGCGAACCGTGCTTATGCGAACCGGAATGGCAATGGCGATGAGGCGAGTGGTGATGGGTGGCTGTTCCGCGGGCGCGGCATGGGCATCACCGGCCGGCGCAACTACACGCTGTGCGCGATGGGCGTCGATCTCGATCTGCTGAACCATCCGGAGCTGCTCGAGCAGCCGGCGAACGCCGGAATGGCATCCGCCTGGTATTGGTTCAACCGCAATCTGAATGCGCTGGCGGACGCGGGCAATTTCCTCGGTCTGTCCAAGGCCGTCAATCTCGGAAGCGCGACGGCACCTGGCACGCCTGGCAGCTACTCGCAGCGGCTGGCGCTGTATGGCGCGGCGAAAAAGGTATTGGGGATCGCATGAAACCGGTCAAGCAAACGAAGCTGTATTCGCCAGATGGCATCCATAACGGCAACTGCTTGGCGGCGGCCTACGCATCGCTGCTCGAGCTGCCGCTGTGGATGGTGCCTCCGTTCGAGGACATGTTCGGCCGCTCCGAGTGGTATGAGCGCATCGACGAGTGGCTCGCGAAGGCTCACAAGCTGGAGCGTGTTCGGCTGCAGGGCCATCCGGTCGACGGGTTGCCGGAGTTCTACATTGCCTGCGGCCGCTCAGCCCGCGGCGTTCTTCATGCGGTCGTCTACAGCAATGGCGCGATGGTCCATGATCCGCACTTTTCAGACAGCGGCATCGAGGCGGTCAACAGCGTCGAGTACCTGAAGGCGGTATCGCAATGAGTAAAGCAAAGATCATCCGCGACGGTGATGGGCGCTTCTATGGCATCCGATGGAATTGCCCGGGTTGCGATGCCGATACGCGCGGCTCCAGTGCTCACATCCTTCCTGTGAACTGGCTGCCGCCGGGCGAGACAGTCGAGTCGCCGCACGTCAAGGGCAAACCGCATTGGGGATTCAACGGTGACTTCGATAAGCCCGCGTTCTCCCCGAGCGTGCTGAGCACTTGGGATGAATGGCAGGGCGAAGGTGTGCCGCCGAAGAAACACGTCTGCCATTCGTTCGTGGGCTGCAACGGCGCGGCGCCGGGTCAGATCATCTTCCTTGGGGATTGCACGCACGAGCTCAAGGGGCAAACCGTCGATCTTCCGGAGCTCGGCGAATGATCCCGAACAATCTCACCTGTGACCGTGAGCCGCCCGGCGACGACAAGCTGTTCTACAAGATTCTGCAGGGTGCGGACTGGAACGAGCAGCTTGAATTCTGCAATGACGATGGGTCGGTGATTGACCTCACCGGCGGCTCGGCGGATCTCCAGATTATCCAGTCGCCTCAAAACCCCATCGTCTTGCTCGCGCTGTCCACGGCTGCCGGGTCGATGGTTCTCAATGGCCATACAGGGCGGCTTAACTGGCTCGTGCCGGCGATACAGACGGCGCTATTCCTGCCTTCACCGGGGATGCTTTCTCCGCTATTCGGTTTCGATCCGATGCTCAGGCAATTCGGCTTCTTCAACGCTCGAGTGAAGTGGTCGAACGGCCAGATATTCCGTCAATTGAGCGGACAAGTCGCGCTTTCGTTGGGTTCGACTTCCACTCTTTAATTCGAGGAAATCGATTATGACAATCATCAAGACCAGCACGCCTGGCCCGCAAGGTCCTCCGGGGCTCTCATGGCAAAACGCGTGGTCGTCGTCGGTGACATATACGCAGGGGCAGGGGGTTACGTACAACGGCGCGGCGTATGTGGCACTTTCGTCGAGCGTCAACGTCGTTCCAGGTACCGCACCGCTGCAATGGTCTCTGCTGGCATCGGCCTCAATCGTCCAGCAAGTTCCGACGTTCGCTTCATTACCCCAGTCTCCGGCAGGCCTCTTCCTCGTAGTCGCCGACGAAACGAAGGGTGGCAATCCCTCGATCTACTTTTTCAACGCATCGCACCGTTACTGGATTGCGATGGTTCAGGACGCCTAGCCCATGACAGCACTATTTCCAGTTCAAGATGCAGCTGCAGAAGCGGCACTTGCTGCGATTGAAGCCAGCGTGGCCGCTGGCTCAACTGCAGCCGGCCAGGCAACTGCCAATGCATCGCTAGCGGCCATCGCTACGAGCGCAGCAGCAAGTGCGACGGCGGCCAATCAGGCGACCGCAAATGCTTCGCTCGCTACCATTGCCACGGCGCATGGCGCGGGCGGCACTGGCATCGCGGAGCCAACTGGCGGGTCCGGCTTGCTCGGTTGGCTGTCGGGCATCTATCAGGCCGTCATCGGCGTCCTGTCGGTCTATACGAAGAACGTTCAGGCCACGGGCAATCTGACCGCTCCCGACCCGACGGGTGTCGCCGCAGGCAGCACGGTCACGATCAACACCGATTCGCTAGGCGCACTGGGCATCAAGATCAGCGGCAATGGCGTTGGCACCATCCTGTTCCAAGGGACGGTCGACGGCACCACCTGGGACAACCCCAAAGCCTATCCGTTGACTGTGGGTTCAGCGGGTGTGCAGAGCACGACCACGACCGGCGACTTCGAAGTCAATTGCGCCGCGTTCAAGCAGTTCCGCGTGTGCCTGAGTGCACTCACATCTGGCGCGTTCGCAGTCGCGTTCAACGGCACCGCCTCAGTCAAGCACGTTGGCGTGAAGAACGGGAATGCGGTGGATCTGAATGCGACGGTCGTATCGGCGGGCACGACCGGCCTCGACTATTCGGCCAACAAACCGGCGCTGCCGAACGTTGGCGCGCAGTTCGGGAACGCCGGGCCCTATGCGAACTACTTCCTGATCGCAACCGTCCCGGCGGCGCCAACCCGCAACAACGTGAACATCGAGAACACCAGCGGAGCGCAAATCGCCGTGGTGCGCGATGACGGCACAGTGACGAGCGGCAATGCACCGACCAACGCCAGTGTATTTGCGCTTGGCGGTGGGTCGGCAGTGGGAGTTCAGGGCGGCTCATGGTCGTCGCAGACCTTCAAGGGGCGCTTGCAAATCTATGCGCCGGCCGCAGCCGCACAAGTAACTGTGATGGTGGATTGATATGTCATCGTCATTCCCTGGTATTGGCCAGATTTTTGCGGACGGTCGCTACGCACAGCAAAATGACTTGCCCGGCGTGAATGCAGCGCGTGCAGGCATTGATTGCACAGGCGCCACCGACATGACGACGGCGCTCTATAACTTGCTCTTCCTGACAAAAAACGTCTATTTCACCGGGAACATCAAGGTGAACGGAACGGCGGGTGTGGGGTTCACGCCACCGGGCGGGTGCAAGCTGACCGGCGTGAGGCCGACTTTCGCGATGAACGGCACTGGAGGAGGAACCTTCGGCGGTGGATCGGTGCTGACCGGGTTCATCAATCTCGCAGGCTGCTCGAGCGTCCATCTTGCCGATTTCGGCATCAATAACCCGTCAGGCAATGGTGTTCAGGCTGTTGGCGGGTTTAGCGATATCACGTGCGAGGGATTGGTCACCAACACCGGCAACCACAACTATCTGTTCGAGCAGTTCGACTCGGACAACATGGGGGTGGCGCAACGTGGCGTTCGGATTCGCAGGCCGGAAATGCATGGCGGTCCAAATGGCATGGCATTCAAGTGTCGTGATGTGGTGGTCGAAAACGCGGTCGCGCACGATATCTCTGTGCAATGCTACGTCGCAGTCTCGGACAACATAGAGGCCGCAGGAACGTACAACCGCGCGCAGGACGTCACGTTCATGAATTGCCGCGTGGGCCTGCGGTGCGCGCAGTATGGTGGCCGCGTCTACAGTCGGGATTGCTGGAGCACGACGAACGCCAATAGCGTTCAGCCTGCAACCAATATCCGGTTCATCGGCGGAGATTACTCCGCCGCAGGCAACCACGGCATCATGATTGGCGATGAAGTTGCACTGGAGACGACGCCGCTTGCTGGGTCCGCTGCGGCAGGACAGACGCGGCTGCCTTCTGACGTCATTGTCGACACCAACTGCCAGAACAACGGCTGGAATGGCATCCGTGTTGCATCGTGCGGTAGCGTGCGTATTCGCGGGACTGTCGGCAACAATGGGACTGCGGGGACGGTGAATAGCGTCACCTACACGAACAACAACATCAGCGCCGACACTACCGGTAGCCTTCAGCAGGGCGGCGCAGCGGTGCAGGACTTGCAGATCAGCGCGGACCTCGTAGTGAAAGGCACCGCTGTTGGCATGGAAATCCAGTCACTGGTCATTCCCGCGTCGACTGCGACGGTGAATGTTTCGGCGCGCGCCCAGGTCTATAAGACGAACAACACGGTTGCGTTCAATATCACCGCCGTGTCTGGTGCAATGCTCGGGCAGGAATTCTGGGTTCAGATCAACGATAACTTTTCGACTGTTCAGCTCGCCGCGAACACCCCTCAGTTTGTGGGAGTGGGCACGTTCGTCCGATACAGGTGCGTAGACACCAGTGGGACGATGCTGTTGATCGGCGCCTTCGAGCCGATCGGAAAAACCGAAGTGAATCGGGCGTTTAACGCAGCGTTCTCCTACAACGCCACGATTGGGCAGCAGGCGCAATACGTCAACGTGACGGGAAACTTCACGAGCATCAGCCTGTTTCAACCGCTCGTTCCGCTGTCTCGCGATGGATGGTCATTACGCCTCATCAACAGCACTGGCGGCGCATTCACGATCGGTTCGTGGGCCAGCGCGTTCAAGTGGCCCGCTGCGCAGTTCCCCAGCGGCGCACCGACGTCTATCGCAGCAAACAGCCACATGCTGATCACGTTCTTCTGGGATGGCACCTACATGGTCGCCAAGGGCTCCTGGATTTACTGATCTCGCGTAACCGTAATGGATGACTGATATGGGATCTTCACCGCCTCCGGTTAATGCGACTGCGAGCGCAGCTGCTACCGGCACCGCGACCGACGCGGGCGCTCTGCTAGACGGGGATTTCGTGCAGGCGTCGCGCGGGGCTGGGTTTCTCCAAACGACGCGACTCAAGGCCGCTCAGTACGTCATGGCGTTCATCATGGGGCTGAGCGGTCAGGGCACGCTGACCGTAGACAACGTGGCCGCCATGCAAGCGCTTAGCCCATCCGTCTATCCTCGCGTCAAGACTCGTGGGTACTATGCACCGGGCGACGGCGGCCACGGCGAATACGATGCCAAATCCGGAACGGCGGACGGCGGCGCTTTCATATCAGCCACCGGTGGCACGTACAAATTGCGATATGTCGGAAGCATTCACGCGCTCCAGTACGGCGCGTATGGCGACAATACGCACGATGATACGGCGGCACTCCAGGCGCTCGAAACGTATTGCAATACCAATCGCTTATGGATGAACCTGAGCGGGCCCTACACGTGGCGCGTCACGTCGCAATTGACCTTTACGCATCCGTGTCTCTTCGAGGGCGGCAACTCGGTTATTTGCGCGGACACGGTAGCCGGTTTCACCGCGAGCCCTAGCGTTGTCAATTATGTGGGGAACGGCAGTAACGCACTCAATGCACTGGGTGCGGCCGTACGCAATCTGAAGCTACGTGGGCCACAGTGGAGTGGCTCCCAGTGGAATTACTGGCCGGATATCACCCAACCAAGCGTGAGCGCGGTGGATGGCCTCTACATTACCGGCTCCTCCGTGACGGTGAGCAATGTTGTGACTGATGGGCTGGAGATCCTCGGATTCCGGGACAATCTGGCGTTTGCCGGGAGCAACAACTACATCCACCAGTTCAAAAACTGCACCATCGGCGGAGCGTGGCGAAACGGCATCAACATCAACTTCACGACGAACTCCGGCGAGCGCATCGACTTCAGCGGCGTCAAGATTTTCAACTGTGTGAATAGCCTTCACACGGCGTGCGCAGTCAATGACACGATGGCCGGCGCAGGAAGTGCGGATCTGTACTTCCACGGTGGAAGTATCGATTACAACGATGGCGATTTTAATGTCTCGACGACTCGCGCATTTATGTATGGCGTGCACCGCGAGAGCAACACCGCGAACGCGAACGACACGCTGACGTTCGTGTCAGGGAAGCCATGGCCTGAAATCCATCAGTGGGGCGGTTCATTGATCACGGGCGGCGGCGTAAATCCGTTCGGCAACTCTGAACCGGCTGGCGGAAAATCGCAGTGGATCAACGTTACGAGCGGCGCGGGCGGCCACTACCGCGTGACGCTGGACGGCGTGATCATGCAGGTGAAATCTGGCTCAAGCATCGTCTTCCCGCAAGACGGCCTATTGGGTCAGGAATCGATCCGTGGCCTGTCCGTCCAGTATTCGAACGCTTTCCTGCCGGCCGTCAACTACTACTCGTCCGCAGTAGTCAATGGGCGATTCAACCAGCTTGGCGGGAACATCAACGGGTGGACGCTGACCACCGACGCGAATGGCGCATTTTCGTACGACAGCAGCACGACTACCGGCAACTCCCGCTCGATGAAGTTCGTGTCGACGGCGGCCTCGACGGACAGCGCGCAGCAGATCCTGCCGTTCAAGGCCGGTGATGTGATCTTGATTCGTGGTTCGATCAAGATTTCGAGCTACGTGGCAGGCAGCACACGTCTGGTCCTCTACTTCTATGCGGGTGACGGCACAACACTCATTGGGTCTTACGTGCCGTTTAACAGCGTCGGCAGCAACCAGAACCCGCTCAGCGCCAACACCGCCGGGTTCGCCAGCATCGGCAGCATCACGCAGGCTCCCGCGGGCACCGGCAAGGTTGTGATGGCCTGGGAACAGACGGGGCTGAACGCGACCGCGTGGTTGGCTGGCGTGGACGCCTGGAAGATATAGCGCTTAGTACC
Organism: Paraburkholderia sp.; assembly: GCA_036383775.1. GTDB lineage: Bacteria > Pseudomonadota > Gammaproteobacteria > Burkholderiales > Burkholderiaceae > Paraburkholderia. The sequence goes on from DASVNP010000022.1 coordinate 43,352, forward strand.
TTACGGACTTGTCTCGTTATCCAACACCGCCTTCGGGCGGTTTTTTCGTTTACGGCCATGACTGAAAAAGCACCTGTTTTACCGCACGAGCACTTCGTCGCCGAGACGATCGTTCAAGGCGAGTACTACCCGGACCACGCTGCGCCGCGCGGCGAGACCGCAACCTTCCGGCACACGAAGGCCGCGGGCCATAAAGCCGGTCTGCGCTGCGCCGTGAGTGGCCAGCCTGCACCGGAATATCACCACCTGTTCTGCGAGTGGGCTGATGCCGACGCCGTCGACTGGGTGATCGTCAAGGCGATCGCGCTTGGCGAGATCACCGAGATCCCGGTCCTCGACCTGATTACCGATCAGCCCACGGGCGAGACGTTCCCGGCAAACCAGTCGCTGATCTGGATCGTCTGCAACCTCGCGGCGCTGCGCGGCTTCGACTGGAAGGCGTTCGACCCGGCCAAACCGGAAACCTTCGTCGACGCGATGGAAAACATGTTGCCGCTGCATCCGAAGTTCCACCGCTCGCCGACGCACGGCGTGCACCACCGGCCATGGCCCACCTTCGTATTCCAGGGCTATCCGCGTAAGGCCGGGTTCGTTTTCTCACCGGACGAGATCGTCCAGAAGGAGCCTCAAAAATGAATACCACCCCTCTCAACACCGCTACGGCGGCAGGCGCTGCTGCCGTTGTCGCGCCGGTTGTCTCGTATGTCGCTGGCGCGCTTCATTTGTCGATGCCGGCCGATGTGCAGAGCGCAATCGTCGTCGCGATTGTCGCTGTCTCGCACTGGATCGGTCAGGCTGCAGCCGCGCGCTTTGCCGCAAAGCAATCCGCAGCACCAGCGGCATGATTCGCGCGCTGCTCTGCCTGACATCGCTCGCGCTTTCAGGCTGCATCGGCGTCTCCACCTACGAGATTCACCCGTACTACGAGACGTCGACGGGTCAGGAGATCTGTTGCGCGGTCAGTATCCGTTCGAGCCGTGACGTGCAGAACGCAGCGGTTGAAGTCGTGAAGTATCCGGACGGCACGATCACAGCTCACTACACGGAAAGTGGCGTCTCGGCGAGCGCTCCCGTTGCAGCCAATGCGGTCACCGCTTCCGCGGTTGCCGGAGCTGTCACTGCTGCGGCCAATGCCGCGGCGAAGTTCTCTCTCAAACCTTAGGAAATCCCCATGTTCAAGAAACTATGCCTCGCGGCAGGACTTGTTGCGTCCCTCGCTTTTGCTGCCTGCACCACCGCGCCGACCGCGCCGAAGATCACGCCCGCGCAGTTCTTCGCCGCGGCGTGCGCACCGGTCAAATCGGCGCTCGCGCTCGCACCGATGTTCTCCGGCACGCTGTCGCCCGCCGCCGAGGCTGACGTCCAGAAGGCCAACCCGATGGTCGCCGCGGCGTGCACAGCCGGCGCGACGGTGTCGATCGCCAACGTGCAGCAGTTTTCGGACACCGTGCTGCCGGCAGCGAGTGAGGTTGTGCAGGCTGCGCCGGCGACGGTCATCTCGGACGCTGACAAGGCCAAGATCACCGGCGCCATTGCGCTTGCGCAGCTCGCGGTCGACACGGTTTCTGCTGTCGTGCAGAACACGCAGGCGGCTCAAGCGGCCAGCACCCCGGCCGCAGCATCGACGCCGCTCACTGCCGCGCCGCTGAAATGATCGATTGGCAAGCATGCGCGCTGGCGGCCGCGCGCGCGAACGCCGCCTATGTGATCGATCAGAATGACTCGAAGGCGGCTTTCGAGGCACTCGGCGATACGTGGATTGCTCAGTATCAGAACGCCAGCCACCAGGCCGTGCTCTCGGCCGACGCGCGCGGCGAGACACACCTGAGCATCAGCGGCACGCGGGCGAGCGCGTTCAAGGTCATGGACGTGCTCGCAGACATGTCGCTGGACCCGGTTCTGGTCGCGGGCGGCAACGTGACGGCGGGCGTCTACGAGGGCATGCAGCAGCTCTGGGATTGGGTGCTGCAGACGGTGCCGGCCGGTGACGTCGTGCATGTTGCCGGGCATTCCCTCGGCGCGTCGCGCACGCATTTGACGCCGCTGTTCCTGCCAGCGGCGCAGATCGGGCAACTGCACGGCTTCGAGGCGCCGAAGTTCGCCGATGCCGCGTTCTATGCGGCGCACGCTGCGGCGCTTGCGAACATGGTCTGTATCCTGAACGGTGCCGATCTATGGGCGTCCTGGCCCTGGAAGGAGGGGCCGCTGAAGGATGATCGCTGGCAGGCTCGGCCGCTACCGCTGCATGCATGGATGAAGGACGATCACGGCACGTTTTCGGAGATTCCGGGTGCGCAGTGGCCCGAGGGAGCGGATCCCATCGACCATGACATGTCGCGCGTGCAGGCGCGCGTACGCGCTATCGCTGGATCTGGTGTGCCAGCATAGTCAGGGGTTAGCGTCCCTTGTTCCCTGTGACCAAACTGTGCCGTAGTTTCCTGGGGTGAAGCGAAAAACCTTTGAAAACCGTGACAATCTCAGAGCTGACCGGCGCGAGACTGCTTGGTTGAAAACCCGGATTTATCATTAAAAATCAAATAGATAAATCCGGCGCTTCGCTGGCTTGTAAATTGCGGTTCGCCGCAGTTGTCCGGCACGCAGTACCGGCTGGCGGCGCTGTTCTTCTCCAACATCGGCCGGGTGATGTCGCGCGATCACATCTTCGCGATGGTGTGGGGCCGCGAGTTCCGCGAATTCACCCGCACGATCGACAGTCACGTTTCGCGGCTTCGTTTGCTGCTCGAGATCGAGCCGCAAAACGAATTCCGGCTTCAGCCGGTTTATAAAAGCGGCTACAGGCTGCTGCACGTGCGTCAGGAAGCGGCAGCCGAAGCCGAAAAGCAAGCCGCCTGAAGCACGCGCAGTTAAATCAACGCCATTGGTTCAAATCAGCCGGTTCAAACCTGCGGCAACGTTGGCCGCTTTTCAATACATTGGCGAATCAGCGCTTCCACCGCTGCGCGCTCCTCGCCGGCGAGCGGCAGACGCGGCGGCCGCACCGGTTCCGTGCCCAGCCCGACAATGGCTTCCGCGAGCTTGATGTTCTGCACGAGCTTGGCCGACACGTCGAGCGCGAGCAGCGGCGCGAACCAGCGGTAGATCGCCCGCGCTTCTTCCAGGCGTCCCGCCTTCAACAGTTGGTAAATCACCACCGTCTCACGCGGGAACGCGCACACGAGACCGGCCACCCAGCCATGCGCGCCCATCAGGATTGCTTCCATCGCGAGGTTGTCGACACCGCACAGAATCGCGAAGCGATCGCCGACCGCGTTGATCAGGTCCGTCACGCGCCGCACGTCGCCGCATGATTCCTTGATAGCCACGATTTTCTTTTCGTCTGCGATTTCCGCGAACATGTCGGGTGTCATGTCGACGCCGTAGGCGAGCGGATTGTTATAGATCATCAGCGGCAGCGCGCTCGCGTCGGCGACACTGCGGAAATGGTGCAGCGTCTCGCGACGGTCCGACAGATAGCGCAGCCCCGGCAGCACCATATAACCGGCCGCGCCGTGGCGGCTGCCGGCTTCGGCCTGACGGCAGGCGTCGAGCGTGCTGTTTTCGGCGATCGTCAGGAGCACCGGCACACGGCCGCGTGCCGCTTCGACGGCGATGTCGAGCACTTGCAGCTTTTCATCCAGCGAGAGCGTCGACGCTTCGCCCAGCGATCCGCACACGATGATGCCGTCGACACCGGCCTCGATCTGCGCTTCGATATTCTTGCCGGTCCACGCGCGGTCTATGCTGAAATCCGCGTTGAATTTGGTGGTGACTGCGGGCAATACGCCTTCCCAGATATGCGCCACGACTGCTCTCCTGATTGTGATGTGTTCAAGCGCAGTGTAAGCAGGGAAAATCGCGCCGTCTTGCGCGAATCGCGCGTGGCCGATGACGATTTCGGCATAGGCGCCTTGCCGTCTGGCACGCCTGAGGCATCGTCACGCGGCTATGCCGAAATCGTCACAATCCACGCATAAGCCCACCAAGACTCGACTGCCCGCTGTTCCTACCATGCACATTATGAAAACCTTAGACATCATCGACTCGCACACCGGCGGTGAACCGACCCGCCTCGTGGTGTCGGGCGGCCCGGATCTCGGCGGCGGCACACTGGCGCAACGGCTCGACGTGTTCCGCACGCAATTCGACGACTGGCGCGCGGGCATCGTCACCGAACCGCGCGGCTCGGACGTGGTGGTGGGCGCGCTGTTGTGCGAGCCGGACGACCCCACATGCGCGGCCGGGGTGATCTTTTTCAACAACGTCGGCTATCTCGGCATGTGCGGGCACGGCACGATTGGCCTCGTCGTCTCGCTGGCGCACATGGGGCGGATCGCGCCCGGGCGTCATCGGATCGAGACGCCGGTCGGCGTGGTCGAAGCGACGCTCAACGAAGATGGCAGCGTTACCGTGCGCAACGTGCCGGCGTACCGCTATCGCGAGGCCGTGCAAGTGGATGTGCCGGGACATGGCGTGCTCACCGGCGATATCGGCTGGGGTGGCAACTGGTTCTTCCTCGTCGCTGACCATGGGCATTCGCTGGAGGCGGCGCGCATCAGCGAACTGACGGCCTTTAGCGCGGCGATTCGCGACGCGCTGATTGTGCAGGGCATCACCGGCGCAGAGAGCGCGCTGATCGATCACGTCGAACTCTTCGGACCCGCTTCACGCGACGGTCTCGACAGCCGCAGTTTCGTGCTGTGCCCTGGCAGCGCGTACGACCGCTCGCCCTGCGGCACCGGCACCAGCGCGAAAGTGGCCTGCCTCGCCGCCGACGGCAAGCTGGCCGAGGGCGCGGTATGGCGCCAGGAGAGCATTATCGGCAGCGTGTTCGAGGCGAGCTACTGGCATGCCGGCGACGGCGTCTCGGTGATTCCCACCATCACCGGCCATGCGTACGTCACGGCCGAAGCGCGCCTGTGCTTCGACGAGCGCGATCCCTTTGCGTGGGGCATCCGCGCGGCATGACAGCGGACGCGTTGATCGTCGGCGCCGGCATAGTCGGCGCGGCCTGCGCCGCGGAGCTGGCCGCCCTCGGCATGCAGGTCGAGGTGTGCGACGCGCAAGGCATCGGCGGCGGAGCGACGGCGGCGGGCATGGGCCATATCGTCGTGATGAACGACTCGCCTGCGGAATTCGCGCTGAGCCGCTATTCGCGAGACCTATGGCTGCAACTGGCGCCGCAGCTGCGCGCACGCGATGCGTTCGCGCGCTGCGGCACGCTCTGGGTCGCCGCCGACGAAGAAGAATGGCAAGCCGCCCGCGCGATGCATGCCGCGTTCGACGCGCAGGGCGTGGCGGCCGAACTGCTCGACGAACCTGCGTTGCGGACGGCCGAGCCGGCGTTGGCGCCTCAACTGGCGGGTGGTCTGCGGATCGAGCACGACAGCATCGTGTATGCGCCCACAGTGGCCGAATGGCTGCTGAAGCAATCGCCCCATGCGGCGAATATCCGCGTGCGTCTGGGCGCGCCGGTGGCTTCGATCAGCGCGCGTGGCGCCACGCTAGCCGACGGCGAGCGCATCGGCGCAGCGTGCGTCATCCTGGCCAATGGTCTGGATGCGCGGCATCTGGCGCCGGCGCTGCCATTGCAGCCGAAGAAGGGCCACCTGCTGATCACTGACCGCTATCCCGACCTGATTCGACATCAGTTGCTCGAACTCGGCTATATCAAGAGCGCGCATCATGCGACCGGCACCTCGGTGGCGTTCAACGCCCAGCCGCGGCCCACGGGGCAACTGCTGATCGGCTCGTCACGCCAGTTCGACACCATCGATCCCGCGGTCGAGATGCCCGTGCTCGCGCAAATGCTGCAACGCGCCGCGCGTTATCTGCCCGTGCTGCCCACGCTCAACGGCATTCGCGCGTGGACCGGTTTTCGCGCGGCCTCTCCGGATGGACTGCCGCTAATCGGTCCAGCCGGCGATTTCGCACCCGGTATCTGGCTCGCGGTCGGTCACGAAGGTCTGGGCGTGACGACCTCGCTCGCCACCGCGAAGCTGCTGGCGGCGCAGATTACGGCGAGTGCCGCGCCGATTCCGCTCGAACCGTATCTGCCGGCCCGTTTTGCGCAAAAGGTGGCGCATGAGTAGCACGAACGTCGCGGCGCGTATCCATTTGACGATCGATGGCCGCCGCATCGACGTCGAAGCCGGCACGACCGTCGCCGCCGCGCTGGTCATTGCCGGGGTGGGCGGCACGCGGCTGTCGGTGAGCGGTCAGACTCGTGCCGCGCTCTGCGGCATGGGCGTGTGCCAGGAATGCCGTGTGACCATCGACGGCCGCGCGCATGCGTTGGCCTGTCAGACCCTGTGCCGCGAAGGGCAGATAGTTCGTACGCACAACCAGGTGGTCACGCGATGAGGCAGCACGTCGATATCGTCGTGGTGGGCGCCGGCCCGGCGGGATTGAACGCGGCCTGCGCCGCCGCGCGCTCGGGCGCCACGGTTGCGCTGCTCGACGACAACCCCCGCGCCGGCGGCCAGATCTGGCGCCAAGGGCCGGGGCATCCGCCGCAGGCGCCGTTGCACGACCTGCTCGCGGCGCTCTGCGCGCAAACCAACGTCGAGTATTGGCCGTCGACTCGCGTGGTCGCGCCGCTGGATTCGCGTGGATTGCTGCTTGAATCGGCGGAGCACGGCGGTGTGTGCGTCACCTATGAACGATTGATCCTTGCGACCGGCGCGCGCGAGCGGTTGTTGCCGTTCGCGGGCTGGACCTTGCCCGGTGTCACCGGCGCGGGCGCGCTGCAGGTGCTGATCAAAGGCGGCATGCCGGTGCGCGGTGAACTGATCGTGATCGCCGGCAGCGGTCCCTTGCTGATCGCCGCTCTCGCCACCGCGCGCGTGGCCGGTGCGCGGGTGGTGGCGGTGGTCGAGCAGGCATCGGCGTGGGATGTCGCGCGCTTCGGCGTCTCGCTGCTGGCCGAGCCCGCGAAGTTGCGACAGGCAGTGAGCATGACGCGCGGCTTCGCGGCGCTGTCGTACTGGACCGGCAGTCTCGTTGAAGAGGCGCACGGCGACGGCCGCGTCGAGCAGGTGACGATCCGGCGCGGCGCGAGGCGCGTCACGCTCGACTGCGATCGCATCGCCTGCGGCTATGGGCTCATGCCAAACATCACGCTAGCCCAGGCGCTCGGCTGCGCGATCAACGATACGGGCGGAATCGTCGTCGATGGCGCGCAGGGAACCTCACTCGAAGGCATATTCGCGGCGGGCGAGTGCACGGGCGTCGGCGGCGCTGAACTGGCCGGCGTGGAAGGCGAAATTGCCGGCCTCTCGGCAAGCGGCGCGAGTGCGGGCCGCACGGCGCTCGACGCGCAACGCGCGCGCTGGCGCCGCTTCGGCCGTCGCGTTGAATCCGCGTTTGCTTTGCGGGACGCCGCGTGCACACCGCCCGCTGACAACACGCTGCTGTGCCGCTGCGAGGACGTGAGCATCGGCGAAGTGCGTGCTCTCGCGGACTGGCGCGAGGCCAAGCTGCATACGCGCTGTGGCATGGGAGCCTGCCAGGGGCGAATCTGCGGCGCGGCGGCGAGCGTGTATTTCGGCTGGCCGGCACCCGCGCCGCGCCCGCCGTTCAGCCCGGCGCAAATCGGCACGCTGATCGCAGCGGGCGCGGAGCCGCCGCCGGCCGAATGACCCTTGTGGCCGTACGCCTGCGGATATGGCCGGCGCTGGCGCGGCCCTATAATCGACCGCACACGCCTACCGGCTGAACCTATTCCAACCTCGACCCGAGAATGGACCCACAACTGCACGGACCCACCGGACCCGCACGATGAACACGCTGGCACATCCGCTCGCACCGGACGACGCATCGCTCGCCGGCATGCTGTCGCATTTCAGGCTGCTCGAACCGGTGTTCGACGCGATGCCGGACGTCGTGTTCTTCGTCAAGGACGCCGAGGCGCGCTACGCGCTGGTTAATCGCACGCTGGCGTCGCGTTGCGGTTTCAAGGAGAAGGCCGCGCTGCTCGGCAGAACGGCCGAGGACGTGTTTCCGCGCCGTTTCGGGCGCATCTACACCGAGCAGGACAAGGCGATTATCAACGTCGGCAACCAGATGATCGACCAGCTGGAATTGCACCTATATCCCGGCCGGCAGCCCGGCTGGTGTCTGACCTGCAAGCAGCCGCTGCGCGATCCGGCGGGCAGGGTGGTCGGCCTTGCCGGCATTTCCCGCGATCTGAAAGCGGACGAACGCAGCCACCCGGCCTACAGCCGGCTCGCGGCGGTGGTGCAGTCGATCCAGGAAAACTACGTGCAGCCATTGAATCTGAAACAGCTGGCGGCTATGGCGGATATGTCGGTCGCGCAACTGGAGCGCTACTTTCACAAAGTGTTTCATTTGACGCCGCGTCAGGTATTGCTGAAAACAAGGCTCGACGCCGCCACGGCGCTGCTGGTCTCGCACGATAAGGTCACCGACGTCGCCGCGCTGTGCGGCTACACCGACCACAGTGCGTTTACGCGGCAATTCAAGGCGACGGTCGGCATCACGCCGACCGAATACCGAATGCTGCTGCACGGCGCATCGCGGGGCTGATCCGGCGCACATGGGCCGCAAGCATCACTACTACGTCTACGTTGTCGCGCTCGACGACCGGGTCTGGAACGAGGCGCGCTTTCGCCGCGCGAATCCGGACTACCGGTTCGACAAACCGTGCGTGTATGTGGGAATGACGGGGCTCGACCCGGACTTGCGGTTTGACCGGCATAAAGCCGGCATTCAGGCTAATCGCTACGTGCGCGATTACGGCTTGCGCCTCGTGCCCGAATTGTATGAGGTATTCAATCCGATGCCGTATCGCGGCGCTCAGGAAATGGAAGTGGAACTGGCAATCGGCTTACGCGAAGCGGGATACGGCGTGTGGCAGGCATGAGTTGGCCATTGCAGCCGCAGCACGCGTTACTTCACGCCAAGGCCGCGCAGCACCGCGTTGCCTTCAGACGTCAAGCGGATCTGCGAAACGCCGGCGTCGTCGGCGACCGCTTCGATCAGGCCGGCTTCGCGCAACTGCGGAATCTCGGGTTTCGCCATTGCGTCGATCGGCGCGTGCAGCAACAGCAGCAGTGTCGCCAGTTCGTGGTGGCTCAGCAGACGGCGCAGGATGGTGGGCCGCTTGGCCGGCGCCGGGGCGCCGATGGTGTTGGGATCGGGGTGATTCATGGTGCGCACCTTGTGCGGGGTAAAGTCCGGTGGATGATGCGGACGAAGACTTAAACGATTCTTAAGACTCCATTGTCCTGTAACACCGTGACATGAAGATTGCGCCCGGCACGAGTTACCGATTGTCACACTTACGGTCCCTTATCCCGCAAACCCTTATGGGGCGCAGGTTTTGCTCGCTGTCTCAATCCACAGGTTACTCATGTGACGTTTTCCGGCATAGAAGCGGTAAGTCGTCGCACCGTTGTCGCTTCGCACCTTGACGATATTCGAGTCGCCGAAGTCGAGCATCTGGCCCTGCGGAATCTGCGTGGACTTGAACGAGGCATTGTGGCTGGTGGCCACTTGCGTCAGGCAGGCCACCACGTCGTTGACGGAGCGCTGCGTGGTGGTGTCCGTGACCGGCTCGCCGGCATCCGGATCCTTCTGGAAGTACGCGCAAGCGCTAAGGAGCAGGGGGACTGACAGGACCACGGCAAACTTCTTCATATCTCTCCTGGCTTTACATTCGGCTGAGGGCGCGTGCGAGGTTCGCACGGGGTCTGGCCGCGCGGTATCGGCCGCGAAATCAGGCGCCATTATATCGGTGCGGCGCGCCCGCCCCCCGGCTGGCGCCGCACGTGCCGTACCTGGTCCGGATCGACGGACCGCGGTTTGCCAGTCCGAGCGGCCGCACGCCTACTTGCGGCGCTGCGCCTGAGCGGCGAGGCGCACCGCGGCATTGGCCGCGCCATAGCCGTCGTAACCGCCACGTCGCTCGACGATTTCCATGAAGAAGCGCTGGTCGAGCTGCTCCGTGTAGGCGTGGAAAAACTCGCCACCGTGCTCGTCGCGGTCGTACAGGATGTGATGGGCGCGCATTGCCTCGAGCATGTCGTCCGGCAACGCGTAGCGGGCGCCCAGATCGTCGTAGTAATTGCGGGGAATGCGCAGCACCGGCAAGCCATCAGCGATGAATTCGGGAATCGCGCTGAAGATATCGTCGGTACTGAAGGCGACGTGGTTCAGGCCGGAGCCGTGATAGGTCTGCAAAGCCTCGGCCACCGCCGTGTGGCGATCCACCGACGCATTCAACGCGATCCGCACCGACCCGTCGTGGCTGCGCAGCGCGCGGCTGCGTACCAGTCCGTACGGGTCGGGCACCAGCACGCCGGGCTCCGCCTGGAAGCCGAAAGCGGTCCGCAGAAACAGCACCCAGGTATCCAGCGAACTCGCCGGCACGGATAGACACACGTGGTCGATGCGGCTAAGCGGCCCAACTTCCGTCGGGCCGTTGATGTCGGTGAGGACGAAGTCTGCTTCGAACAGCGTAGGCTGGTCCGGGGTTTCGTCGACGAAATAGTTGAGGCTGCCGTCCGGCGCCTGCACGGCGGGCAGCACGCGTTCGTTCGGCCCGATCTGGCCCGAGAACGGCGTGTAGCCGAAACCGGCGGCGCGCTCGAACGCCTGGTTGGCGTCGTCCACGCGAAATGCCGATGCGCACAGCGACAAACCATGCTGCTGGAAGAACGCGTTGGCGAACGAGTCCGGCTCGGCGTTCAGCACGATCGAAGCCGCGCCGTGCTGAAACAACGTCACGTCTTTCGAGCGATGCCGGCCGGCCTCGCGAAAACGCAGCTTGCCGAGCCAGTCGACGAGATGCGCGCGCGCGGTGTGGTCGACCGCGAATTCAAGAAACTGATAACCGACGTGAGCCGGCGCCGTGGGCGAGCGGTAGAGGTCGCCCACCACCGGCTGCTGCGTCGTGTCGAGCAACGCGCGGGTTTGTTCCTCGAGGAACAGCAGCGAGCGATGGCCGTCCGCCGCCGTAATGGTGGTGGGGGCGGCGCGAAAGCCGTCGTTGAAAATTTCCAGCGAAAGCGGCCCGCTGTAGCCCGTTTTCACGACCTGCGCGGTGAAACTCGCCAGATCGAAATCGCCCTGGCCCGGGAAGCAGCGGTAGTGGCGGCTCCATTCGAGCACGTCCATGGCGAGCTTCGGCGCGTCGGCGATCTGCACGAAGGCGATGCGCTCGCCCGGAATGTCGGCGATCCCCTCCACCGTGTCGTTCAGCGACAGCGTGTGAAAGCTGTCGAGCACGAGCCCGAGGTTCGGATGATTTACCGCGTTGACGAGCTTCCACGCATGGCGGTAAGTCTTGACGTGCTTGCCCCAGGCGAGCGCTTCGTAACCGGCGATCACACCGGCCGCCTCGGCCGCGCGCGCCAGCGCGCCAAGCTGGTCGGTCATGAGCGAATCGTCGCCGATGGTGTCCGGCGAAACGTTGCTGCACACCAGAATCCGGTCCGTGCCGAGTTCGTGCATCACGTCGAACTTGCGCTTTGCACGGTCGAGATTGCGTTCGAGGCGCTCCGGGCTGACGCCGTCGAAATCGCGGAACGGCTGAAACAGCATGATTTTCAGCCCGAGATCTTCGGCGATGCGCCGCACGTCGGCGGGCGAGCCGTCGAAATACAGCAAGTCGTTCTCGAAGATCTCGACGCCCTCGAAGCCCGCCGCCTGAATCGCGGTCAGCTTCTCGACAAGGGTTCCGCTGATGGACACGGTGGCAATCGAACGTTGCATGAACGGCTCCTGCAAAAACTATCAAACGGCTGTATGAAAAGACCCGCGGCGGGCGGCGCGGCGTGCTCGCATGTCCTGCCGGCGGTCATGCTGCAATGCGCAAAATGGGCTAGTCCGTTACTTCTGGAGACGAAATGCAACCCGGAATCACCCACGGTATAGCAATTTATCGACAGTCTATACAAACTAACTAGATGGTACAAATTCGTATAAACCCCGAATGACGGCAGCGGACAAAGCGCGCAAACTTGCCTCACGTTGCGAATCCGCCGCAGGTGCCGCGGTTTGCTTCGTGCCTTAATTTGCGGGAGTGGCTGTCATGAGTTTTGCATCCGTACTGGTCCTCAACGGGCCAAATCTCAATCTGCTCGGCACGCGTGAGCCGGCCATTTACGGCTCGGAGACACTGGACGACGTCGCGAAACTTTGCCGCGACGCGGGCGATCGCCTGGATCTGTCGGTCGAGTTCTGCCAATCGAACGCCGAGCATCAGCTGATCGACTGGCTGCATGCGGCGCGCACCAAGGCCGACGGCATCGTGATCAATCCGGCGGCTTATACGCACACCTCGGTGGCGATTGCGGATGCGCTCTCGGCGATCGAAAAGCCCGTCATCGAAGTGCATATTTCAAACGTGCACCGCCGCGAGGCGTTCCGGCATCACTCGTATGTGTCGGCGGTGGCGGACGCGATCATCGTCGGTTGCGGCACGCAAGGCTATGTACTCGCGCTGGAGCGGATGGCGACCATTCTTAAGAATAGGGCGGCGAAATGAGCGCACAAGTGAACTCACCGGCTACTCCCCATTCCTACCTGGTCGGCCTGATCGGCGCGGGCATTGGCGCATCGCTGACGCCTCCGATGCACGAGGAAGAAGGCAGCCAACTCGGCCTGCACTATGTGTACCGGCGCATCGATCTGGACGTGTTGAAACTCGACAGCTCCGCTCTGCCTGATCTGCTCGAGGCGGCCGAGCGCATGGGCTTCAACGGTCTGAACATCACGTACCCTTGCAAGCAGGCAGTGATTCCGCTGCTCGACGAATTGTCCGACGACGCGCGCCAGCTCGGCGCGGTCAACACGGTGCTCTTCAAGGACGGCAAGCGCATCGGCCACAACACGGATTGCTCCGGTTTCGCGCGCGCATTCCAGCGCGGCTTGCCGGACGTCTCGCTCGAGCGCGTCGTGCAACTGGGCGCGGGCGGCGCCGGCGCCGCGGTCGCGCATGCCGCGCTGGCCATGGGCGCGCAGTCGCTCACGGTATTCGACGTGGATGCGGCACGCGCCGCGTCGCTGGCCGACGAATTGCAGAAGCGGTTTCCCGGCGCCATTGTCCGCGCCGGCGAGTCACTCGCGCAGTCGGTCGCGGCCGCTAATGGCTTGATTCACGCCACGCCCACCGGCATGGCGAAATTGCCTGGCTTGCCGCTGCCGACGGAATTGCTGCATCGCGATCTGTGGGTGGCGGACATCGTCTATTTCCCGATCCGCACCGCGCTTTTGCAGGCGGCCGAGGCGCTCGGCTGCCGCACGCTGAGCGGCGGCGGCATGGCGGTGTATCAGGCTGTGGACGCCATGCGCATCTTTACCGGTCTCGAACCCGACGCCGAACGCGTGTACACCCATTTCCAGTCGTTATTGCCACGTCCCGCCTGAAGTCCCCTTGAGGGGCGCTAACCGGTAGCGCACTAACCGGCATTAATCCTATCAAGGAGACACAAACGCCATGCAGCATTCCACTCAAACCAGTCCGTCCGACGCAGCCGCGCCGAAGGGCGCGGCGGTCGGCACCGCGGTCCGCTCGAAAGCCCGCTATCAGATTCTGGCGCTGCTCGCGGTCGGCACCATGATCAACTATCTCGACCGCACGGTGCTCGGCATTGCCGCGCCGCAGTTGACCAAGGAGCTCGGCATCAACGCGGCGCTCATGGGCTTGCTGTTCTCCGTGTTCTCGTGGAGCTACGTGGCCTCGCAAATTCCGGGCGGCCTGTTTCTCGACCGCTTCGGCAGCAAGCTCACCTATTTTCTTTCGATGACCTTCTGGTCCCTGTGCACGCTGGCGCAAGGCACGGTGCACAGCATTGGCGCGCTGTTCGCGTTTCGTCTGGGCCTTGGCGTCTCGGAGGCGCCGTGTTTTCCGACCAATAGCCGCGTGGTGGCGACCTGGTTTCCGCAGAGCGAACGCGCCATGGCGACCGGTACGTACACGGTCGGCGAATATATCGGCCTCGCATTTTTCAGCCCGTTCCTGTTCATGCTGATGGGCGCGTTCGGCTGGCGTTCACTGTTCTACGTGGTGGGCGGCGTGGGTATCGTGTTCGGCGTGATCTGGTGGCTGCTCTATCGTGAGCCGCGCGATCATCCGTCGGCGAATCAGGCGGAGCTGGAATATATCGAAGCAGGCGGTGGCCTCACGCATCGGAAGAAAGATGCCGATGCTGCAACTGCTGCGGCCGCACCTGCCAAGGGTGGCTTCGAGTGGCGCACCATTGGGCGCCTGCTGAAGCATCGTCAGCTGACCGGCATCTGCCTCGGCCAGTTCGCGGGCAATTCGACGCTGGTGTTCTTCCTCACCTGGTTCCCGACGTATCTGGCTACTGAACGTCACATGGCCTGGCTGAAGATCGGCTTCTTCGCGATCATGCCGTTCATTGCCGCATCGGTCGGCGTGATGTTCGGCGGCATTTTCTCCGACTGGCTGTTGCGCCGCGGCACGTCGGCGAACGTGGCGCGCAAGCTGCCGATCATTGCCGGCCTGCTGCTCGCGTCGACGATCATTCTCGCCAACTATGTAGAGAGCAACGTGGCGGTGATCGTGATTCTGTCGGTGGCGTTCTTTGCGCAGGGCATGGCCGCGCTCGGCTGGACGCTGGTGTCCGATATCGCGCCCGACGGCCTGCTCGGTGTGACCGGCGGCATCTTCAACTTCGCGGCCAACCTGGCCGGTATCGTGACGCCCCTGGTGGTGGGCTTTATCGTCGCGGCAACCGGCTCGTTCGTCGGTGCGCTGGTGTTCATCGGCGCGGTCGCGCTGGTCGGCGCGCTGTCGTATATCTTTATAGTCTGCGATATCAAGCGGATCGTGCTGGTGGATTGAACGGCCGTGAATGGCCGTTAGCCTGGCAAAAAAAACGGGACGTGGCTGCGAAGGCCACGTCCCGTTTTTCAATTCAGGTGCGCAGGTTCTGGTCAGTCTTCCTTGCGCACGAACCGCAGCACGGCATCCACAATCATCGCGCGATGCCTCGCGCGCAAGCGCGGATGCGACGGATCGCGGCCAAACGCCGTGCCGAAAGTGTGGCGATTGCCGACGCGGTGAAAGCACAGCGAGCTGATCAGCAAATGCAGATCGATGGCGTCGACGTCGCTGCGAAACTGCCCCGCCGCGATACCGCGCGCGAGCAGATCTTCAATCGTATGAATGACGGTGACGTTGCGGCCTTTGAAGCTCTTGACCTGCTCGACGTACTTCGCGCCGTGAATATTCTCGATCGTCACGAGGCGCACGAAATCGCGCTGACGGTCGTGATAGTCGAACGTGAACTCGACCAGCGCGCGCATGCCCTCGACCGGATCGAGTTCGCTCACGTGCAGATCCTGTTCGAGCGCGCGAATGTCGCCGTACACCTTTTCCAGCACCGCCTGATACAACCCTTCCTTGCTGCCGAAGTAGTAGTACAGCATGCGCTTGGTGGTGTTCGTGCGTTCCGCGATCGCGTCGACGCGCGCGCCCGTCAGTCCCATGGCGGAGAACTCCTGGGTCGCGACGTCGAGAATGTTGCGCTTCGTCTGTTCGGGATCGTACTTGCGCCGGGCGTCGCCGCGCCGGGCGTCGCCCGGTGCGATGTCGGACGGGATGCCGTTGATATCAGGCTCGGCGGCCTTGCTTCCCTTTTTCATTGTGTATTCGAGCGGCGGTGACGGCGCATTCTAGCATGGCGAAACTGGCCTCCGGAGCGGGTTTCGGGCATAAGCGGACGCGTATTGGCCGACCTCAAACGGCGGCACGAACCGGCCGCCGGCGGGCCGCCAGCGCGTCGCGCGTTTGCATCGCGGTGTAGGTCAGTTGCGCGGCCGCCAAACCGAGCGCCCCGTAGGTGGGTGTCAGGCCGAAGGACGCAAATGCTTCGGGCACCGGACGCTCGCCGGCAATCGCCGCCGCCAGCAATTCACCGGACACGGTGGTCGGCGCCATGCCGTGTCCGCCGAAGCCGACCGCATACCAGACGCCGTCCGTGCTGCGGCCGATTTGCGGCATCTTGTGCCGGGCGTAGCTCATCAAGCCGCCCCACGCGTACTCGATACGCACGTCGTGCAGCTGCGGGTAGACCTTCAGCAGATCGCTGCGCAGCAGGCGCGCGATCACCTCGGGCTCGCGCTCGCGCACTGAGATGCGGCCGCCCCACAGAATGCGGGTGTCGGGCAACGGCCGGTAGTAGTCGAATGCGAAGCGGGTGTCGTAGATGGCGGCGCGGGTGCCGATCGCGTCTTGCAGGCGCGCGCCGAGCGGCTCGGTCGCCATCACGTAGGTGGCGATGGGCAGCACCGCGCGTTCGACCCGCGGGTAGACGTGGCGCGCGTAGCCGCCGCCCGCCATCACGACATGGCGCGCCTCGAGCGCGCCCTGCGGCGTATGCACCACGAACTCAGTGCCCTCGCGCGCGAGGCGCACGACAGGCGAGTGCTCATGGATCTGCACGCCCGCGTGCGCAGCGGCGCCGGCCACGCCGAGCACGTATTTGAGCGGATGAAAGTGGAACGCGTTGCGCTCGAACAGACCGCCGTGATAACGGCTCGTTTTCAATTGCGAAGCGAGTTGCGCCGTTGTCACCGGTTCCCACTCCACGCCGAACGAATCGCGCATCAGCCGACGCTGCGTTTCGAGTCGCGCCGGTTCGTCGAACCAGTTGGCGAGGATCACGCCCGCGTCGGTCGCGTCGCAGTCGATGTGATAGCGCGCAATGCGCTTGCGCATCAGATCGACGGCGTCGGTGGTCAGCGCATACAGTTCCCGGGCGCGCGCCGCGCCGAGGGTTTTCAGCAGGTCGGCGCAATCGAGGCTGTAGCCGCCGAACACGAATCCGCCGTTGCGCCCAGAGGCGCCGAAACCCACCTGCTGGGCTTCGAGCACGGCGACGTCGGCGACGCCTCGCTCGGCGAGTCCGAGCGCCGTGGACAATCCCGCCAGCCCACCGCCGATGATGCAGACATTGACGCTGCGCCGGCCCGACAGCGGCGCATAGACGGACGAACGAGTGACAGTAGCTTCGTAGAGGTTTTGCATCCGGTAAGGGTAGCGGCAATCTTGCGGCCGCGTCTAGCCGTCGCGCGGCGTATGACAATAGTTGAAGGCCGGCATCGCTGTCAGGTGACTGCCGGCCGTGCGGGGCCCACGATGAAATCGGTCAGGACACCGGCACCAGCTTGCCGGTGAACACCACTGGGCCGCTTGGCGCGTTGTGGTCGGGCGAGCCGCCCGGCGCTTCGATCGATACCGCCAGCGCGGCGTAACTTTCCGGCTTCTGCTGACCCGCCGGGACCTTGCCGTTCGCACTGTCCGGCAGCATGCCGAGCGACACCGGATGACCGCTCGCGGGAATGCCCCACAGTTCCATGGCCCGGCCGGCAGGCAGCTCGACTTTGCCGAGCGGATGCACGGTCATGGTCGAATGCGCTTCGTCCCACGCGACCAGCATGACCGGATGCGCGTCCTGATTGTTCAGCACGGCGACATGCGAGACGGCCGTTTCGGCTTGCTGCGCCACGGTTGTCGTGGTGGACGGCGCGCCGGCGGACGGCAGCAGCGAGCGCACGGCGACCACCACGGCGACGGCGGCGATTCCGGTGACGCCGATTGCCCAGCCGCGCCAGAACGCCAGGTTCTCGAACAGCCCGCGGGACGGACGCGCCGGTGTTTCCACCACGGTGCGTGGGCGCGCGGCTTCCCGCGTGGCGGCGAGGCCGAGACGCCGCTCGATGGCCTCCCATACGGCGGCCGGCGGCATGCGCGGCTCCGCGAGTTCGGCCATGGGCGAGATGCGTCGCTGCCATGCGCTGACGGCGGCGCGGATCGCGGCGTCACGGTCCGCGTACTGTTCGAAGCGGCGCCGGGCGCCGCCGCGCAGCGTGCCGAGCACATATTCCGCAGCCAGCAGATCGACGAGCTGGGGATAGCGACCGAGATTCATCACTCGCCTCCCAAGCAGGTTTTTAGCTTGGCGAGGCCCCGCCTGATCCACGACTTGATGGTGCCGAGCGGCACACTGAGCACATCGGCGATCTCGCTATGGCTTTGGTCGCGCAGGTACGCGAGGGCAACCGCCTGACGCTGCGCCGGTTCCAGCTGCTGCATGCAGCCGGCCAGCAAGCGTGCCTGCAGGCTGACCGCACTCAGCGCTTCGGGATCCGGATCGCCGGTTGCCACGAGCTCGTCCAACACATCGCTCCATTCCGTTTCCTGCGTGTCGACTCGCCGCAGGTGATCGAGAGCACGGTTGCGGACGATCGCCGACATCCACGTCATGGGGGCGGACAGCCCGCGGCGGTAGTCGCCGGCAAAGCGCCAGATATTGACGAAGCTGTCCTGCAGGACTTCTTCCGCCCACTCGTGCCTGCTCAATATACGGAGCGCAACGCCAAACAGTTTCGGCGCGGCGAGATCATAGAGCTCGCGCAGCGCCGCGGCGTCTTCCCCGGCGACACGTTCGAGCAGCCCGGCAAGGGTTTCCGGCGTCAGTTCCCGAAGATTGGCGGTCATGGAAAGAGTGTGGGTGAGCTTGTTGCGACCCTATGTTACTCAATTTCTCCGCCCCCTTATATGCCGTTCTTGCTTCTGGCCGCTCCCGCACGCACCTTGGACGCACATTAGCGGCCCCAGCGAAGCACCAGCGGATCGAGCCGCCGCGCGACTTTCAACAAGCCTTCGCGCGTGGCCGGGTGCATCGGCGGCAGCGGATGCCTTACCGCGTCCGAGCGAATCACACCGCCTTCCTTCATCAACGCCTTGCACGACGCGAGGCCGCCCTGGCGGTTTTCGTAGTTGATGAGCGGCAGCCATTGCTGGTAGTGAGCGGCAGCGGCTTCGGTGTTGCCGGCCGCATAGGCGTCGACGATCAGACGAATGCCGTCGGCGTAACCGCCGCCCGTCATCGAACCGGTTGCGCCCGCATCCAGATCGGCCATCAGCGTGATGGCCTCTTCGCCGTCCCACGGATCCACCACGGCATCGCCACCCAGCTCGATCAGCTCGCGCAGCTTGTTGGCGGCTTGCGGCACTTCGATCTTGAAGTACGACACGTTGTCGATCTCACGCGCCATGCGGGCGAGAAACGGCGCGGACAACGCGGTGCCGCTGACCGGCGCGTCCTGGATCATGATCGGAATCCCGATTGCGTCGGACACCGTGCGGTAGAACTCGTGAATGCCACGCTCGCCGATGCGGATCGTCGCGCCGTGATAAGGCGGCATGATCATCACCATCGCGGCGCCCGCGGCCTGGGCGTTGCGGCTGCGTTCCGCGCATTGCTGCGAGCTGAAATGCGTAGTCGTGACGATGACCGGCACACGGTCCGCAACGTGCTCGAACGCGAGGTGCATCAGCGTCGTGCGCTCGTCGTCTGAGAGGGCGAACTGTTCCGAGAAGTTCGCCAGAATGCACAGGCCGTTCGAGCCGGCCGGCACGATGGCGATGACACAGTCGGCCGCCAGCAAGGCCTTGCAGGAGCTGGAATCCATGTTCGAGGCGCCGCTCTTCGAGCGCTCGAAGCGCGGCATGATTCCGAATCAGCTCGGCCATTGCGTGATCCGCTACGCGCGCCTCGTGACGACCGACCTCACCGCGCTATGCGAGGACGTCGCCGAAATACGCTCCGGGCGCGGCGGGCGTCTCGCGATCGGCGCGATCATGGGCGCGATTCCCGAATGCGTGATGCCGGCGCTCAATCAACTGCATGCCGGGCAGCCGGATCTTTCCGTCGAAGTGGTGGAGGACACGAGCGCGCGCATGCTGCAGCAACTCGACGATGGCCGGCTCGATCTGGTGATCGGCCGCGCGGCGGTGGCGGACGATCCGTCGAAATATAACTATCGTCCGCTGGGTGACGAGCCGTTGTCGGTCGTGGTGGGCTATGGCCATCCGCCGTTGCCGAAGAAAGAGGTGATGCTGGGTGATCTGGCCGGTCACCGTTGGGTGGTGTATCCGTCGCATATGCCGTTGCACGCGCTGCTCGAACGGGAGATGGATCGGGCGGGTCTCGCGATGCCGGACAACCCGATTTCGACGGCCTCCACGTTCGTGACGGTTGCGTTGCTGCAAAGCAGCCACGAGCTGGTGTCTTTGTTACCGACCACGATCGCGGACTTGTTCGTCCGGCAAAAAATGCTGCGGCTCGTGCCGGTGAAGCTCAAGTCGCCGTCGCGGACGTTTGGCGTTGTGACGCGCAAAGGTGGGGTGTTGTCGGCGTCGGCGGGACGTTTTATTGAATTGCTGCAAGGGCTGTATGGGCTGCAGGCGCAGCGGGCCCAAGGGCGGTTGCCGGAGTACGCCGCGCGAAAGAAAAAAACCGCCTGAGGTGCTAACGCCGTCCAGTTCGTAACTGGACGGCGTTAGCATCAAGGCGGCACCATGCTTCAATCATTCGCGTGAGGCTTGGTCAACTCATCAAACCTATTTTTTGTCATTCGGGTCATGCAGTCCCAGAAGTAGACAAAGTGCAATGACGCTTGGCCTACCTGATATACCTCTGAGTAACAGTTGTTGTTCCTATAGAGTTGCCAATTCACTTGCGCCTTCTCAAAGAAAGGCAGTGCTTCGGGTTCTCCATTGGCTCGATGCTCGAGGTCATAGCGTTTCGTAGCTTTTTCGATTTCCGCAACCTTTTTGTTTAAGGTCTTAACGACACCCTCATACCCGAATTGGGCGCAAGCCGACAAATCCATTGTTCCGAGGGATTCGCTTTTGCAATACGATGCAATCTCTACCGGACTTTTTCCAGAGAAATATACGCTTGCGGGCCGTGCCTTTTTATAGTCAAAAGTAGATCCATAAATCGATGTTGAGGGATAAGCCGCTTGTGCTGTCAGAAATAAAGCAGCAAATAGGCTAGTGGCGCGCATCATAAATCCCCGTTACGAAAAGTTGTGCTTCCAGATGACGCCGCCAAGGCACGCGCTGCGCAATAAATGAGCGAATTATGTCACGCATCCTGTCGTACTCACCGTGGTTTAGAAAATCAGCGAGATACTTGGAACGAGAATCCGGATACCACGGGTCGCCTGACCGTGGATACGGTCCCGAGTTAAACAGGATTGATACGAGTGCGTCATATTCGTACTGGTACAGGGGCACTTTAACGTCCCGATTGATTGCGGCTTCAATGGGCCGCAAATTAATTTCGAAGAATCCTCTGGCGCGCTCAACTGATATCACGTCACCTATCCTGAGGTGGTCTACTGGAAGAACCTTGTGTCCCAAGCCGACGGTCGGAATACCATAGCCGTCGTCGTACACTTTGACAATGAACCCTTCTACAACTGGTTTTCCCAGATAAGCCCCATTTACCACGCCGCTTTCGAGAACGGCCATGAATGTATAGCCTTGAGTCGAAAGCTTCCAAGGTTTGCACAGTCGGTCCGTTTGGACATTCACGCAGGAATTCGGGTTGGTGTTTGTTACTGCAGCTGCGAGTGCGTCAGGCACTAGACCTCCTGTTTGTGACCAAGGTAGATTCGAAGAGAACAAGCGCCGTCCGTCTGATAACGTGTTGTGTGTCCCTGTGAATCAGTAACGCCGTGTAGCAGTTCGCCCGATGGCAGACAGACCGTGTAGTACGTGCCGTATACAACGCGGCCGTTCGCATCGTGAAGGGTGAATTGCTCGTCGTACTGCGCTGTTTGAGTTTGCCGGACTGAAGTGCTAGCGCCGTTGCCCATCAGCGCTGCCACCTGCTCGGATGTGAAGGACATGGACATGCCGCGTT
>DASVNP010000023.1:0-14238 GCA_036383775.1 Paraburkholderia sp.
AGGCTTGGGATGCGGGAAGGGCGATTGCGTCCGAAGTAGGTCCAACAGGGGCCATTGCAGTGGGTGAGGCCATAACCGGAGCCACTGCAGCGCGAGAAGTTCTTTCGACAGACCTGGCTATCACCGCCCACCGAACAAATACGCCATCAATACAGTGGACGTCTGTGCAGGCGTTCCGCGATTGCCTCCATCGGGCGAGTTGTTCGGGCGAGAGCTTCTCACTTCTCAGCAGAGCCTGCTGTTGCGCGAAGATATCGTCGTACTCATTGTTCAGGATGGCATGGTCGCATATGACGCGCTCAGCCGTTTGTCGCGTGGTTGCACATCGAATATCGCTCGCCCATGCTCCGGTTGAACCCAAAGCTGTCAGTGACAGCAGCAGTGCCAGATGTCGTCTCAGATACACCAGTCCTCCTGGAATGTGATTGCCGTGATTAAATTGCGGTCGCTTGTGAGCGAACTCCAAATTTGTGCCCTTCATACTCACGTGACACTTGGCGGCTCTTCCGCATCAGGCGTGCCAGTTCAATCGCGAGAAAGGTCTGACATGACTTCTTCTACCTTGACCGCAGGAAGCGTGGGACCACGATGAATCCCCCTGGCTCATCGCCGTACACATCGACTTTTCCGTCAAGTAGATAATTTGCCGTCAACGCACACAGCGCGGCATCAACGTCGTCGATAGACCGCAATGACGTTGCTTCAGCCCCCTCACGTTGGAGGATTTCCCGGCGCTGAGTTCCCTTTTCCTTCGCAGATGCAACTTCCCTTCCAAAGAACGCACAGGTTATTGCGTGGGGAAACGTCTCAAAGCACAGCCGGCCCCCAATTTCTCCACCGTTCTTGAAAACAGGAAAGTGTGGTCTGAATGTCTCATATACCCGCTCGCCGTTGAACATCCATCCGTAGAATCCGCTTTTACTCGCCATGGCCAGTTCACGAGTCGGGGTGGCAAACGAAAAGATGCGTTGCCGCGCAAGCGCTCTCTCTGCTTCCCTTCCGGCCTCGCCAATCCGCCACCGACAGGGTGCATCAATACCTACCGCTGCAACCTCAAACTGGAGGCACTGTTCGAGCATATGCTCAGGCGTATCCCGGCTGCGGTTGCACACAATCTGGGTGCCACGCAGGATAACCAGATGATTTCCCTTCCGGTCGCCGCCAATATCGATTCCAGCTACAGTTAGTCCGGAGCTCATAGTGCGATTGCCCTTTTAAACAGGTCCTGGCGTCCGCAGGGGAGGAACGCAGAATGGACCAGTGCGTTGCGTCGTTGAACAGCATGGGCACCGTCAGGCGATTTTCTCCACGCTGTATCCATCGCAGTGTCCTTCCGATTTGGTGAAATCCTGGCGTGACGGCACCGCGCGGGAATCAGCCTAAACTCCAAAACAGCATTCTCGTCCTTTTCTCCTTTCGCCAGCTCACGGCCCCCCATCTTCGGGCAACTCACTCACCGGCTCGGCATTGAGCTTGTCGATGAGTGCTTTTACCGGGCTCGTCATCGGACTGTGACACCGAAAACGCATCTTCCATCGCCTTCGGATCTTTGCTTTGTTGCCCTCGGCGCGCTCACAGACACCCGACGCTGGACTCGCGCGAGAGATTTGCTTCTCTTGCCCGTGCTTCAAATCGTTTCGCATAGCCGTCTACCTGGGCGCAGCCTTCTCTGGTGGGGTACAGGTCATCGTTTTTGCGTCGCCTCGGCGCCAAACCCCTTGTTTTAGGGCCTCCCCCGTTGCAGATTCAAATCCGGATTGCTACGCTAGCGCCAGCCTGAGGATTTGGACCTTTGCGTATTGTCGGTGACTGTGCAAAGGCAAGGGTCTCGGGCCAACCTTTTGACCAATGACGAGGAAACCATGGCAACGACAAGTGCAACGAAAGCTGCAGCAAAACCGGCTCCGAAGAAAGCTGTAACGCCGGTCGAGAAACAGGCGAAAGCGCCGACGGTGAAGAAGGCTGCGGCTCCTGTCACAAAGAAGGCGGTCGCTGCCACGCCGCTGAAGCCCATCAAGGATTCGTTCACGAAGGCTTCGCTCGCTACCCACCTCGCCGAGCGCGCAGGTGTCGAGCCGAAAGCCGCGAAGGCTTTGATGGCTGCACTGGAAGAAACAGTGCTCGCATCGGTCCACAAGAAGGGCGCGAAGGAGTTCACGCTGCCGGGTCTACTGAAGGTTGTTGCTCAGGACGTGCCGGCAAAGAAGAAGCGCTTCGGCAAGGACCCGTTCACGGGTGAGGACAAATGGTTTGCCGCCAAGCCCGCGTCGGTGCGTCTGAAAGTGCGTCCGCTGAAGAAGCTGAAGGACGCCGCGCTCTAAACCGGACCGCTGGAAAGGAAGCCCCTCGCGACGGAAGTCTGAGGGGTTTCTTTGCTTCTATTCGTGCCCACATGCAACGAAAGCCGTTCCGTAACGTCAGGTTGATTGCTTCGCAAACGGATTGATGGGCTGAACCTTCCGGCGGTCCTTGACGCGCTCCAGCAGCTGGCATGTGCTCCAATCAGAAACCAGCGCTTCAAACCCGCGGACGACATTCGATTCCATAGCTTGCACCCCGGCATCGCCAGTGAAATTGGCACTGAACGCAGAGTGGAAGCGATACTGGAAGTAGGCAGAGACCTCCTGGATGCGCTCTTGCGTACCTGAGTCCGTGAACATCACGGATTCTGGCGAGAACGGGTCGTAGTAAATGACATTGGGGTAGTCGGTAGCCATAGCTACACGTGGTTCACCACTCACAAGCAACGAGCCGACCAACTGGATAGACCGTTTCATCCCCCTCGGGGTTTTGAATACCCAAATGCGCTTTGGCAATCGCTCTGCGAGTTGAATGATTTTCGTATTGTTGGAGCTAAAGTAGCCAACTTGACCGTTCTTGAGGTTCTGCTCGAGCTTCTGCCAGTAGTAAAAAATGTCCATTCGATGTCTGCTATTCGACGCCTGGTTCACTGCGGTGCTTAATTAACGTCGCAATATTACTAGAAGCCGATTTTTATCGAACACGAACCGGTTCGAAATGGTTCACACCGTTATGCCGCGAGCCGATGCTCGTAGAAAGGCCGGTCCCTGCCATCAAGTATCGCGTACAAGGCCGCCAGGTCTGACGCATCCGGGTTTAGCCATGCATCGACGTTATCCGGCTTGATAGGAATGATGCAGCGGTCATGGCCGGCAGCAGCAACCTCGGCTGGCGGCTCATCCGTTATCGCGGCAAATGACAGCAAGTCGGGTTCACCGGGTGCCGACCAGCGTGACCACAAACAGGCGACCAGCATGTCATGGGGTGGATTCGGATTGAACTGGAGGACGACATTTTCGTCCTTCTCACCCGGAGCAAGCTCGCGGCCCTCCATCTTCGCGCGGCTGACGTTTTCGTAAAACGCGTTGACGACAAGGATGCCGTGCGAGTGACCGAAGAGCGGCTTCCAGAAGCCTTCGAGGTTATCCCGACGAGCATTGTATGTGCCAGGAAATTTGATGTCGTAATTGGTGGGTTTGCCAGCAATGCGGCACTGATAGCGCATGGGTTTGATGACGCGTTGGCCATCTTCCATCACCATGACCGGCGCGTAGTGCCCGGGGAAAATGCGCGAGTCGCGGGCCTTCGGCTCGACCCGTCGTATGTCCTCGAGTTTGCTGAGTGTCCACGCGATTTTGTCGGTGGCTATTCGCTGGCTTTCGGCAGCGGCTTTCGTTACCTTCGTCTGAAGTACACGCTCGGCGTCCGCCAAGCGCGCGCGCTGCTTGAACAGGTCCTGCTCGAGCTTCACCATTTGGTCGGCGTTAAACCGGTCGATAAGTGCCTTCACCTCGCGCTCGGCTTCGGACTGCGGCTGCGAAAACGCGTCTTCCATAGCTTTCGGAATCTTCGCTTTGCTGCCCTCCGCTCGCTCGAAAAAGAGTTGCGCGAACTCCTTGATGCTCATCGTCGCGCCAAACATCCGTACGAACTTGCGATAGTCAGCTTGTATCTGGGCCGAGTAGCACATGTGGACCTCCAGTTTGCGTCTCCATGATAATCCCACCTGGCGGTCAGTCGGCTCAACAACGAGTGACTGCAGTAGCGGGTCGTCTTTGAGTCAACGGACCAGGGATGTATTAGTGTGTTGATACAAATCGATTGAGATAGTAGATGCATGCCCGGCGTCGGTCTTGTGTCCCTGGATACGCAATCAATGGAAATTTCGGCTCATTGATGGCAACTCGCCAAGCAGGTGCGACATGTCGATGAGACGTTGAGCCACGAGATGTCGTACCTCACCTTCGCACTGCCATACGCCAAGCACTCCGAGTAACGAAGCGCCTAGGACTTCCTTGCGCTGCTGCTCAAGCACTTTCGGCCAGATGATGACGTTCACGTTACCGGTCTCGTCTTCGATGGTCATAAAAATGACGCCTTTTGCGGTCTCGGGGCGCTGACGGACGGTGACGATGCCACAGGCGCGAGCGAGTCGGCCGTTCCGATAGGTCTGCAGCGTTGAGGCCGGCATCAGTTTGTTGGCAAGCAGTTGGGGGCGCAGTAGCGCAAGAGGATGTCGTCCCAGTGTTAGCCCCGTCGATTGGTAGTCACCGATGATATCTTCCGCTTCGGAGGGCGCACCCAGTTCTGGTGTTTCGTCGTCAACCTTCGCAACCGAGAGCATGTCTTTGTCAGGCACCGAGGCTACTGACTGCCACAGCGCTTCGCGCCGATTGCCCGCAAGAGATGACAGTGCGTTCGCCGCGGCAAGCACCTGCATGTCGTGACGGTCCAACTGAGCACGTCGTGCGAGGTCGGACACTGTCGTGAACTGTCGCACGGCTCGTGCATTCTCTATACGCTCTGAGGCACCGTCGCGCATGCCCCGAAGTAACGACAAACCAAGCCTGACGGCAGGCTTCCCAGCGCCGTCCATGTGCTCAAGCGATGAGTCCCAGCCGCTTATCGTGACGTCCACCGGCAGTACCTGGACTCCATGCCGCTTCGCATCCTGAACGAGTTGCGACGGCGAGTAAAAGCCCATTGGTTGGGAGTTCAGCATCGCTGCGAGGAACGCTTCCGGTTCGTGACGCTTTAGCCAACTGCTTGCGTACACCAGCAGCGCGAAGCTGGCCGCATGACTTTCTGGAAAGCCGTACTCGCCGAAGCCCAGAATCTGCTGAAAAATACCATCCGCGAACGTCTTGTCGTAGCCGCGCTCAAGCATGCCGTTGACGATGCGGTCATAGTATTTATCCAGGCCACCTTTGCGCTTCCAGGCTGCCATCGCCCTTCGCAACTGGTCCGCTTCCCCGGCAGTGAAGCCTGCGGCCAGAATGGCAACCTGCATGACCTGTTCCTGGAAAATCGGAACGCCCAGGGTGCGGCCCAATGCCGTCTCAAGCGCCTTGCTGGGGTAAGTCACGGGCTCGAATCCCTGCCGGCGCTGCAGATACGGGTGAACCGCGCCACCCTGAATTGGTCCCGGGCGAACAATCGCAACCTCAATGACGAGGTCGTAAAAAGTGCGAGGCTTGAGCCTTGGCAGCATGCTCATCTGCGCTCGCGACTCAATCTGGAACACGCCAACGGTGTCCGCACGCGAAATCATGTCGTACGTTTGTGGGTCCTCGGCAGGTATGTCCTGCATCTCGAATCGCTCACCTCGCTGGTCTGATACCAGGTCCAGCGCTCGACGTATTGCTGACAGCATGCCGAGTGCCAGCACGTCAATCTTGAGCAAGCCCAGCGATTCGAGGTCATCCTTGTCCCACTCGATGACCGACCTGTCCACCATCGCAGCGTTCTCAACCGGAACGAGGCGCGTAAGCTTGCCCCGGCTGATAACAAAGCCGCCGGAGTGTTGAGACAGGTGGCGCGGAAATCCAAGCAACTGCGATGCGAGCGACGCCCAGGCCTGAATCAGCGAGGTCTCAGCGTTCAGACCGGACTCCGTAAAACGTTTGAGGAGGTCTCGCTTGCCATCAAACCATTGATGACTCTTGGCCACCGCATCGACAATCTGTGGGTCGACGCCTAGCGCCTTACCAGTTTCGCGAAGGGCACCGCGAGGTCGATACGTCGATACGGCCGCAGCAATCGCCGCACGATTGCGGCCGTACTTGCGATAGATGTACTGGATAACCTCCTCACGTCGCTGGTGTTCGAAGTCGACATCGATGTCTGGCGGCTCGCCGCGCTCCTTCGAAATGAAACGTTCGAAAAGCATGTTGCCGCGCGCGGGGTCGACTTCCGTCACACCGAGGCAGAAGCAGACCGCAGAATTTGCGGCGGAGCCCCGACCCTGACACAGAATGTGCTGGCTGCGCGCAAACCGCACAATGTCATATACGGTGAGGAAGTACGGCTCGTACTGGAGGTCTGCTATCAGTTCAAGTTCGTGTTCAATCTGCTCCTGAACGTTGTGCGGAATGCCTGAAGGAAAACGTCGCTGTGCACCGATGTACGTCTCCTGCCGCAGATAAGCCGCTGGCGTAAATCCCGCTGGCACCAGTTCGTCGGGATACTCGTACCGAAGCTCGTCGAGCGAAAAGGTGCAATGCGCGAGGATGTTGGTCGTCTCACTGAGCGCGTACTCCGGATAGAGATTCGCCAGCCGTAGTCGGGACCGCAAATGCTGCTCCGCGTTGGGCGCGAGGTCGTACCCGCATTCGTGCACCGGCCTGCCGACACGAATGGCAGTCAACGTATCCTGCAGTGGCTTGCGCGAGCGCACGTGCATCACCACGTGGCCGAGCGCGACAACTGGGATGCCGTGCCTGTCGGCAACGTATTCGACGGCGCCGCGGTGAATGTCATCCATCGCACGCTGATGCAGCACCAGCCCGCACCACGCACGACCCGGAAATGTCTGGTCGAGCCACTCAAGCTGCGCATCCAGAACATCTTCTTTGGCGGGAAAGTCTGGGACCAGTATTGCAAGGCAGTCGGGCATGCCGCGCAGGTGACTGTTTTCCCTGTCGGGGCGTGACAGGTCCTGTGGCGTCAGCCGGTACTGACCTTTGGGTGCACGTGTACGGGCAAGCGTAATCAGCTCGCAGAGGTTCCCGTATCCCTCGCGGTTCTGGGCGAGGAGGATGAGACCGAACGCCGGTGTGCCGTCAGCATTCACGAGTCGGAAGTACGCGCCGACGACGAGCGGAAGCTTCGCCTCCTTGGCCGCGACGTGCGCCCGCACGATACCCGCGAGCGAACATTCGTCAGTTATCGCCAGACCCGAGTAGCCGAGTTGCGCCGCGCGCTCAGCCAGTTCTTCTGCATGGGAAGCGCCGTGCAGGAATGTGAAATTTGAAAAGCAGAACAGCTCGGCGTATGCCGGCAGAACGTTGAAGGTCGTGTCCATGGCACATCATCCGAACAGTCCATGGAGGAACCAGCGCGGCTCTTCTTCTGCGTCGCGGCTGCTTATGCGCTCACGATATATCCAGAAACAGCTCTGGTCTTCGCCCTGAGCGACGAAGTAGTCTCGCGTCATGAGCTCGCCATCGAACCAGCCACTCTCGATGCGTTCTCCCGGCGACACAAGGCGCAGAGGTGAGCCATAGAAAGGCCGGTGCTTCCGCATCAGCAGGCGCACGGGTTTTTCCAGCAACCAGGTCGGGCGTGGGAGCCCCTCTGGAAGCGTAGTGCTTTTCGACGTGCTGCTGACCGGCACCCATCGATTTGCGATTTCCGGCCGGTAGTCTGCAGTCGGAGAAGGCTTGAGCACATTGTCTTCGCCCAGTCTTGCGACCAGCAGTTCGACGAGACGGGCATGGTCCTCAGCGGAGCCACCAGGCCCTGGGAAGAGCGTGTCGGATGCCGGCACCGCCGGTTGCACGTTCAACGCATCGAGTCGCAGTGCAATGACCGGCGCGGTCAGTTCTACGCGCGCAAGCCGCTCCTTGATGAGCCGGACAAGATGGTCTTCGCGCCATGTCGGCTCGCCCAGCGCAATCTCGATGGGAGTCGGGTCTATCGCCTGCCTGCCGCGCTCATGTTCGAGCAGAAGCGTCGCGCCTGTGAGTGCCAGATGCTTCGCACAAAGCCAGCCACAAAGCTGCACAACAAGGCGATGGGCGCCGAAAAGCGCCGCTTCCGCATGCTCGATGCGGTCGGGCATTTCAATGCGGGCAGAAAACGTTGGAGGCAGTTCGAGCCAGTCAAACAGCTCGGGCGCCGTGCCGAAAGCGCGGTCCAGCGAATCGAGCAGGTGCTCGCCGCAACGGCGCTGCAGTCCTGCACGCGGCAGCCGTCGGACATCCGCTATGGTCTCGCACCCAAGCCCTGTAAACCAGTCGGCGAACGGTCGCACTTCCGGTACTGATAGCAGTGGCAATGCGGACAGTTGCCGTTCAAGCGAGTCGACCTTGAGTACGCGCCGATTCCGGTGCTTTGCCAGCAGCCATGCGCCCTGACCAGTTGGTGCGGCACTTATCCGTGCGGTTAGTCCCATGGCTTCGAGTATTGCTTTCGCCTGCCGAAAGACAGCGAGCAGTCCGCCAAACAGACGCAGGCTTGCGCCGATGTCGACCACGACAACAGCCTCTTCGAGCACAGCGACATCGGGTGAGAACCGCATGAGTGCCACTGCCACTTCGCGTTGCGCGGCATGTTCACGGCCGGGGTCGCGCTCGTATATCTCTACCTCCGGCGCGAGCGTCAACACACCGCCGCGCTTCATGCCAACCCGCACGCCCGCAGACCTGGCTACCCCGTCTGCGATGAGCACCTTGTCCCTGTCCAGGACCACGCAGCCGTGTGCGGGCTCAGGCAGCCACTTTGGCCGGAAGACCTCGAGTTGCAACCGGGACAGGTGGACGGCGAGAAATACGCGCATGGTGCGAAAACAGGACAGGGGTTGGTTGAAGTGGAATGGACAGAGGTTCTGCGCGTGCTGGACCTCGTCGCTTCGTAATGTCGACGGTCAGACCGTCCCGTTCTGGCCTGAGCGCCAGTCGTAAAATCGCTGGGGAAGCATCCTGTGCTGCTGCCAGCGGGCGGACCATGAAGAACAACGTTTCCGAAGACTGTGCTGCGAGATGCAGTCGCCGCAGCGACGAGGTCTGGACGTACTGCGCCCAGAACAGCAGTGCGCCGCAACTGCCGGCGCGCAGAATCTGCTCTGCTGCCCACAATGCGTCCGCTGTCTTCGAGGCCCGAATCTGCATCAGTTGCTCTGGCGACAACCCGATGTACTCGAGGCCCAGCCCGTTGGGAATGTGCGGCGGCTGAACCATCGCGACGGGCCGCTTGCCCAGTTCGCTGAGCGCAGGGCGCAGCAGCCGCATTTCACCCACACCGGCCTGTTGCACCAGCAGGTCGACCAACGCGCCGACGGGCCAGCCACCGCCGGGCAGTTCGGCGGACAACGCCGGATACCCCGTGTCCACCGTACGGCCCCGGCCGCGCGCAAGCTGCGACGCCCGCCACAAAGACGGGTGTACTGCTTCCGAAATTGGGGACGGGACAGTCATTGGATTGCGAAAATACCTGTATGGATATACAGTATCCTACACGGATTTCCGGAGCGGCGAACAGACACTTTTTTGGGGATGAAACTTCATGGATATGCGCGTTCGCAAGGCAGCCAGCCATCCGATGCCGGAAATCGCGGCGTTTGTTGCAGACATGAAAGCGGTGTTCGGCGGGGCAGAGGTCGATGAAGCCATCCGCCGCAGCAGGGCGGGCGAACCGACGTTTTACGCGTGCGAAAATGGCCGTACTGCTGGCACCCCTACGCCGGCGCAAACCAACGTCTGGCGCGTTGACGGGGCGGTGCGCAACCGTCACTACTGTGCAGGCTGCGATGGTTCATGTGTGGGCACAACGAAATCGTGCCGGGCGTGAACTGCACGAGAGCATACGGAGTGGATATGTTTCGATTGTTGAGCGTGGGCGCAATGCTGCTTGCAGTTGCTTCAACCGGAGTCGCAGGCGAACACTATGTTGAGATCTGGAACCCGCCCGAAGCACGGATGCAGCCGTCCCGGAGCATTAAGCCGAAGCCGCGCAAGGTTGCAGTTCTCCCACGTCACGCGTCCAACGCTGCGCCACGCCGGGCCGCCGAGCCGGTAGCGAAGTCACTACCGAACACGCGCGCGGCGAAGGGTCCCCGGAAAGCTGCGATGCCGAACGCGGCTGACCTTCCCCGAATGATGACGCCCGAAGGCAATGTGCTCCGCGTGCACGATGGGGGAGCAATGGTCGAGGTAGTTCGATAAAAGAGGACCTCCATCCGGGAAGGACCTGCTCCCTGATCGGAAAGTCACCGGACAACTCCTGATTCTCCCGCTGTTGCGGGGTTGAAAAATTGTGCGGGATTATCGATTGTCTTAGACACCGCTCTCCGGCGCAGCCCCATGCGACGATACTGACCGGCGATGCGCTGGAAGCAGGTCTCGCACCGCCGCAACCTTTTGCTGCAGATCGCGGCGCGCCATTCCAGATCGAAAGATGACGCGCCCGCTGCGCGGTCACGTCGCCTTTCTCATGTCAAAAAGCAACGCACCACCGCCCGAGTGCCCGTGCGCCATCGTCCGGATCAAGCCAGTTAACGAAAAAGCCTGGTTATCCTAATCGGGATTTCACTACCCGTCGCCAACAATCGCCGGTCGTGCTCCGACGGACGGGGCGTGCTGCCGCGCGCGCTGAGTGTCGCACGCCAGCCCACCCCTTCAAGGGCTTTCGCGGCATAAACGGTGCCCGCCTACGGCCTGCCTCCCAATTATTCCACGGTCCCCTGACCGCCGAAGCCCGCCCGACGCTCGCCAGCGCCGGGTAGTGAAATTGTGCGGCCGCACGCGTCGCCTTGCTACCCACGCCCTAAACTTCCTGGAGAGCAAGGATGAGCTATCTCATGCACGGCGACTGTCTCGACCTATTGCCGGAAATTCCGGACGCGATCGTCGACTTCGTCCTCACCGATCCACCGTATCTTGTCAATTATCACGATCGCAGCGGGCGCTCGATCGCAAACGATGTTCATGCGGACTGGCTTGTACCAGCCTTTGCTGAAACGTTTCGCGTCCTCAGGAATGATGCGTTGTGCGCGAGCTTCTATGGGTGGACGCGGACCGATCTGTTTTTCGACGCATGGAAGCGTGCCGGCTTCCGGATCGTTGGGCACATCGTGTTCGCCAAGCCATACGCATCCAAAGCGCGGTTCGTCAAATATCAGCACGAATCTGCCTACCTGCTTGCAAAGGGATCGCCCGCGGTGCCGAAGCTGCCTGTATCTGACGTCATTCCGTGGAAGTACTCAGGCAACCGCCATCACCCGACCGAAAAGCCCCTGGGATGCCTGATGCCGCTTATCAAGGCTTTTACCCAACCCGGCGACGTCGTACTCGACCCGTTCGCGGGTTCCGGCTCGACATGCGTGGCTGCGCAGCAGCTGGATCGCCGATACATTGGCATTGAGCTTGACGCGAACTGGTATGCCGCTGCGCAAGCCCGCCTGAACAGTTGCGAGGTGATCGCCGAATGACGTCATGCGCCCGCGACGTAACGTCACGGGCGCCATTCACGGGCTTCCCATCATGGAATGGAACCCACCGCGCATTGCGATATCACTGTCCGTCAGCGTCTTCCTGCTACCGGATATCCGACCTCGATTCGAACGATGATCTGATCAACCTGCGTGCCGTCTGATTTGATGTGGTTACCGTTTTCGCCGGACGGGCAGCGCAATATCAATTCACCGGCTCCCGGTCGTGATACTGAGCGTACCGTCGACCAGGACAAACTTCACGGCTCCCATATCTGGCCTAACCCGGCCGCAGCGCAGAGCAGCGCCCATGCCGAATAGGGAATGCCGGCTTCCCCGCTTATCCAGCGTCTGAGCTGGCGGCCGCTCTTATCTGCGAGCCCAAGGAAATCAGCGGCCTGCCTGCCGGAGAATCCCGCGAGGCGAATCACTTCCTGGATTTCCGCTCCGGTGGGTTCCATCCAGTTGACGGCCGGCTGCAGGCACTCAGGGCGAATTGTGATCTGAACGGTTGTTGTCATCTGTTTTCCTTGCGTGCGATCGGATTCTTAAAGCCACAAGGGCCGGCGCTCGCCTTCCTTCCTGTCGATGGGGCCGTCGCGGTGCTCGCGAGGCGCCCATGCCAGACGATGAGTCTCCACAAGATCGCACGCGATGCCCTCGGAATCCGCCGCCGAAAAGTGTAGCTCGATCGGCAACTCGCGGGCTGGGTCCCCGTCGATCGCGACAACCAGCGTGACATGACGATAGCCGGGCGCCTCCGAATGCGTCACATAGCGCGCCTGAAAGCGTTCGCCGCGAACAGGAGGCGGCTCAGGTGCGGGACGTTTGTCCAGATTCCAGCGTGCGATTATCCGCTGCCACCGCTGCTGTCCGTCGGGAAAATAACGATGCACCTCAACGTCGGGACGATGATCGAGCCGCAGAACGGCCAGGCAGTGCTCGAAAAGATCGTCGTCCAGTGCGCGCAGCGCCGTGAGATCGAATCGGTAGTCGGTTCCGTTGTACAGGCCCGCGAGAAATTCCGCGACGGTCTCCGCCTGTCCTGTATCGCCTTCGGCAACATCGACAAGCTGCAGGAGCGAATCGAGGCCGCGGTCTCGATCCCGCGCGCGGATCTCTGCTGCACGCTGCGCCGGCGTCTGGCCGCCGTGCGCGTTCGCAAAAAACTCCGTGATAGTGCGCTGGAACGCATCGAGGAGGTGCTCAGGCACCTCGCTGGTAATCCGGTGCGTTTTCGGGCGAGGCGGAATGTTCATGGTGTTACCTTGCTTATCCGGCGTAGAGGCCTTCGACCTCATACCCGTGGTCAGTGATAAAAGAGCGATACCGAACGACATCGTCGCGTCCAGGGCTTCGGCTAGCGCGAGCCCCAAGACCATACTGCGGAAATCTACGTCGCTGTAACCCGCGCCAGTGTCCTGCTTCCGGCGGCGCCAGGCCACAACCCTGTGTGGCGTGAGACGTCCCAGTCCTTCGGCGGCTCTGCCTTCCCTCCACTCCTGCTGATTCAGTCCGTGTACCGGATCGTACGACAACTCGGGCCTCGACGGTTCGCAAGCCGGTCCTGGATCCAGCCCCCACGGCTTCGCCGTGGGGGAATCACGCAGCCTGCGACTGCTTGACGACCCCGGTCGTGGTCTGCTTGCGCCTGACCGGATTGTCCCGGCGCTACAGCGCCGCGCCGGCGCTCTCCCCACGCCTGCCGGCGCGGGTCCCCGTGCGCCTCAATCCGGGCGCGCCGGCGCGCGCGTGACGCCTGCGGTTATCCGCACTGAGGGTCTGGCAGGAAGGAGCCAGCCCTACCGGCCGGCTGGGGCGCGCATGCCGATGATGCTATCTTCAGGCAGGTGCGAGGCTGTGCGGAATATGGCCACCGCCCACGGTTCCAGCGTCATCCCCTGTACCGGTCAACGGCCCCGGCATGAACCGGGGCCGACAGGGACTATTCCTAACGTTGCGCGAGTTGCGCCCGCTTCAGTTCACCCGGTGCGCCGAATTCGAAGTCGTCAACAGTGAAGTTGTAGCCGTAACGCTCGACGCCCTGGCCGTCCCGGAAGTCGTTGTTAGATAGCCTGGCTTCAACGATCAGTTGATCGCCCTTCAGGACGTTTCTGGCGATGGCCTCACCGCGCGAACCGAAGGCAGTAAACTGGATTCGCACCTGACGCTCTTTCGCTTCGCCGCTGCCTTCGTCGCGACCGGCGTACTCGTTGGAAATCAGGGTGAATTTTGCCACCCTCGAATCACCGTGATTCGAGAGAACCGGGGTCGCAGCAATACGGCCAGTAAAGAAAAGCCTGTTCATGATATGTACTCCTATATGTGCGGGAAACGATGAGGGACTGCGGAACGTGGGGTGCTACTGGTGAATGCCGAGCGAGCGCCGGATCGCGTAGCGCGCCTTGCGCTCGCCGGACAACTCGCCGTGCCTGGCGCCGCGCCGGTAGGCCTGGACCGCCACATTGATCTGTCCGGGCAACCAGTCGGCAGGGGCGGTGAACAGCAAGATATCGCCGACTTCATCAAACACGTCGATGCGGGCGAGTTCGCCGATACCCCGGCGCAGCGCGAGTGCGCCGTCTACGCCATGAACAATCGTGTCGGTTGCGTCATGCATGGTGTGATCTCCGGGGGGTGTCTGCAGGCTTAGAAGCTGTTGCGAAATTAGTTAAACCAAGGCTTGAGGCGCGTCCAGCAAATCAAGGCGCAAGCTAACGAGAGGAAAGCCTCGTGGATATGAGCGTAGCGTTCATAGCGAATCTTCAGGCGTCGAAACGAGTGAAGCC
>DASVNP010000024.1:0-10033 GCA_036383775.1 Paraburkholderia sp.
CGCCTGATGCCGCGGCGCAGCGCGAGATGGAAGAGGAGATTGGTCTGCCGTCGTACACACTACTCCCCGCAGGCAGCGTCTATGGCACCTGGGACGGGCGACGAGACCGTGTGCATTTCTTTGAACTGCACCTCGATTGCATACCCGAGTTGCGGCTTGATAATCGTGAGATTATCGCCACGCATCTGGCATCGCCAGAGGAATTGCAAAGCATCGCGCTGACAGGGGCGGTCACTGCGTATCTCCGCAAAGATTTCTGCAGTTAGTTGGCACCGCTCCGTTCGGAACGTCCCGGCTCGAAAACTCTGCGCACACCGTGCTTGACCAACACACTCATACGCTCATGTCCTTGCCCAGCCCGACACTGCATACTCCTCGCCTGCTATTGCGCCTGCATCGTGGGTGGCGAAGTATCGGATTCCTGCGTGTATGGGCTTCTCAGGCGGGAATGGAAGCCGTTGCAGTCAGGATCGGCGACAGGCCGAAACGGCCTCCCCTGCCCCCATCCGCACGCGTCACCACCGACGAGGTAGCCAACGCAGTCGGTGCCTTGCTATCCGGGTGGACAGGTCATCGGCTTAACGTGCAAGCTTTGGCAGGGATAGGATTCAGGTAGCTGCGGATTCTGCGCTGCACTCAAATTTGAGCCGTCGCTACTCACTGTGCAGCCGGCAAGCATCACGACCAAGCCTGATACCACGGCGACGTTACGCCACACGGCAAATTGCATATGTACTCGCCACAAAGCGAATGGGTCGCGGTAGGGGAAAGCGTCGCAAACACTGTTAGACGTGGAGTTGGAACGCCAATCAACACAGTGTTGACGCGCAGATCAGGCGTTGCCGGTCGTCAAGGTCCGGTCACCGAAAGATAAGCCGCAACCGCTTCGATCT
This sequence comes from Paraburkholderia sp., assembly GCA_036383775.1. Classification (GTDB taxonomy): domain Bacteria; phylum Pseudomonadota; class Gammaproteobacteria; order Burkholderiales; family Burkholderiaceae; genus Paraburkholderia. The sequence goes on from DASVNP010000024.1 coordinate 894, forward strand.
GTGCGTCGTTCAGCGTGGCCGCGACGGCTGTCATCGTTCCCGGCGCCGGCGTTTTCCCCTTCGCGCGCGCCTGAAATTCGTGTAGCCGGGCAACGACAAATGCCGCCGGTTCGCCTGCAATGCTCGGAAAGCGCGCGCCGTTGCCTTTGCCGCCGGCCGCGTGGCAGCTGAAACAGGCGGGAATGTCGGATCCCGTACCCGTCTCGGCGAGCTGCTTTCCGGCCAACACCAGGCTTTGCTGCGGTGGCGCACCTTCGGCAAACGGCGGGTCTTGCTTCGAGAAAAAAGTTGCGAGCTCGCGTATCTCGCTATCGGAAAGAGTGAGTGCAACTGTCTGCATGACAGCGCTTCTGCGCGTACCCGCCTTGAACATTGACAATGCGTGTGCGAGATAATCCGGATCTTTGCCAGCGAGCCGCGGCCCACCGGTTACAGTGCCGGCGCCCAATGCGCCGTGGCACGCGACACAGGTCGCGATGAACGGAGATTCCGCCCCATCAGCAGTGTCCTGCACATTCGCTGCGGATTGTGCATGACAGGTACTTGCGAAACCGACGAGCGCCGCAACCGAAAGCGGACGCAAGCCGGCGCGCAACATGTTGACAGAACGTGGACCGATCATCGTAATTTTCCCGCTATCCGTTGAACAAGCGTCCCGTGAACGACGCGATGGGACGATTCTGCCGGGATGATTCTGACCGGCGAGCGTCAAGCGGATTACGGATCTGTTATCCAGGGCGATGACCGGCCTGTCTGCAAGTGTCGCCTTACTTCTGCTCGCCGGTCGCTTCGAGGATCAGATTTGCCACTTCAGTCGGATGCGACAGCAGCGACACGTGGCTCGACTTAAGCTCGATCGTATGCGCGTGCATCCGGTTTGCCATGAAGCGCTCCAGATCGGGGTTGATGGTCCGATCTTCAGTCGACACCGCATACCAGGTCGGCTTGTCGTGTCACGCAGCGACGGTCGTCTTCGCCATCGTGATCGCCTTGCCAATCGGCTGCTGAACCGCGTAGTACGTTTCTGCTTCAGCCGTCGGCAGATCGCCGGCGAAGTCTTTCACAAACGCCTGCTCGGAGAGCTTGCCGTAGCCGTCAGCCGACCACTGAAGCCCCGCCGATGCGGGTGCGGCTGGAAATTTCTTCGTCAGTGCCGGATAGTCCTCGCCGGCATCCGGCGCACGCGCGGCAATGTACACGAGACCGGCGACCTTCGGATCATCGCCAGCCTGACTGATCACCATCCCGCCGTACGAGTGCGCGACTAGCAGCGTCGGGCCATCCTGTTGTGCAAGTGCGCGCTTGACCGCGTCCACGTCCGCGTCGAGCGAGGTCGTCGGATTTTGCACCGCCGTCACGTGCAGGCCCTTAGCCTGCAGCAGCGGAATCACCTTCCCCCAGCTTGAACCGTCTGCAAATAGCCCGTGAACCAGCACGACATTCTTGATCGGCGCGGACGGAACGGCGGCGCTGTCCTGTGCGAATGACGTCGTTGCGCTCAGCAGCGTGGCGCAGGCGAAACCGGCGAGGACAAACGAATTCAACTTCATGAGACTTCTCCGAGACATGTGAAGGATGAGATTCACGAATTTCGCTCAGCCGCAATGACGAGTCGAAAGACGGACCATACCCAGCCAATCATCCGGTCGATGCTTACGACTGCAAGCGGTCGCTGGATTCTGGTGTATGAAGGTGCAAACACAGTCCCGGAGCAAACATTCCATTCGCTGCAAATTTTTTTATGGGTCGACGTCTGCAAGCAGTCATTGCATTTAAAAAGCACGAGCGGCTGACGCAGCGGCAGTCCAATCGCGGTGTAGTATCCCGGCATGCCTGCGTTATTGCGCGGCCTCGACGGTGCGCAAAGTTAACGTATCGATGACGAGGATGGCAAGCTGGTCGAAAGGCCTGACAATTGGTCCAACCGTACCTATGGCGACGTCGGCCGTGACAACGGCATTGATCGGAAATACATCATGTCAACCGAGTGGAAGCGCCGCATCAGGCTGTTCATCCAGCGTTTCTGGCAGCCGACCAGCGCGTGCATGACCTGCATGCCGGGGAGCTGGGGCAATATCATGAGCCTGCCTCACTGGACGATTGCATTCCATACGGGTCTACTCACTGGACTCCTTGCCGTATTTTTGACCTTCACGCCCGCGGCGAAACTCTACTCGCATCGATACGGCAATGCGTTGATCGTCGGACTCCTGACGATGTTAGGCGATGCCTACTCGCACACAGGTCACTACCGCATCCCCTACGTCGAGCACATCGTGACGGGTGTTATCTCAGGTCTATTGACGCTGGCTGCGTCCTATCTCTTCGAAGACCGCGCGCGACGCCTTCGGGCCGCATGGGCTCGGGTTTTCGGATGACCTGGCCGTTGACTTTCTGGAAGTACTAACGCCGGCGAAGTAGTCCCGTCAACTCAACACGATGCGCTCAAGGGTTGCCACTGCATCTACCACGCCGTTTTCCGTGCGCATTGTCTCGCCCAGCACTCGGGCGCGGTTTCGCACCAGGGCGTCGGCGGCGAAGTCGAGGGCGCTGGCGAATGCCTTGGCCTTAGGCGCTCGCCCATCTACGGCGGCCGGCGCCACACCGGCCAAACGCAACTGTGCGGCCCAGAAGAACTGGTCGCCGGCGAACGGCGTCACGATGGAGGGCACACCCGCGCGCGCAGCAGAGTGCGACGTACCGGAGCCGCCGTGATGGATAACCGCGGCGGTTCGCGGGAACAGCCAGTCGTGCGGTGTTTCGTCGATGACGAGGAAGTTGTCCGGAAGAACCTTCGGATCGATGCCGCTCCAGCCCGGATAGAACAGTGCGCGTCGGCCGGCCATCGCATCAATCAGGGCATCCAGCAGCCGCGCGTTGTCGAAGCCGGTCATGCTCCCGAAACCGATATAAATCGGGGCGTCTCCTGCGGCGAGGAAGTTCGCCAGCGCCCACGGCGGCGTCCAGGCGGGGCTTGACGTCAGCCACTGTCCACAGAGGTGTGCGTTGGCCGGCCAGTCGGCAGGTGTGGGCAACAGGTTGGGCGAGATCCCGTAAAGCATCGGGTGATCCGCCCATACCGTCTTGCGCGACGGCAGTTTGAAGATCGCACGGGCCGCATTGGTCTTGTCGCGGAAAGCTTTCCACAGCATGGCGTTCACGAAACTGTGGCTCGCCCGATTGAGCGGGCGCGGCACCCACCTGGGCGGTAGAAACGGCGACGGGAATGCAGCGGTCGGCGTAATCGGGATCATGCCAGCGCCGATGCCCTTGGCGCCCAGGTACTCGGCCGCGGAAAGGCCGGCAAACGCGGCCAACCCCGCTACCAGGATCGCATCGCAGCCTTCTCCTTCCTCGATGATGGTCCGCATCCAGGATTCGGCATTCTCGTTGGCGATCTTGGCAAGCGCGCGTGCGGTGTCGTTGAAACCACCGCCTTTGGCGACTGCACCCGCCAGGGCGTGGTCCGGGCTGAGCGTGCCGCGAATATCGCCGGCTAACGCCGCGGCCGGCACGCCGAGCGCATGGGCGCTGCCGAGCGTTGCGGCATCGGCGAGCAGACGCGCCTCGTGTCCGGCATCCATCAAGCCACGACAGAGCGCAGCGAAAGGGCGTGCATCGCCCTCAGTGCCATACGTGGCGATGATGAACTTCATGAGATCTTTTTCCTGGGTTTGGGGGATGCCTTAGGAAACAAAGGCACTAAGGCGAGACATGAGCCTTTTTTGTCTTCCCGCGTCGCTATCGCTTGTAATTGTCTATCACGGCACGTATCGCCGGGTCATTCATGTTTGCGCGTGTCACCGTCACCACGTCGACAAATATCTTTGGACCCGGTGGATGGCCCCGCAAAGCAGCGACCAGCGTTTCGATTGCCTGATAACCCATACGGTAGGAATCCTGTACAACGTCAGCGTATATCACGCCGTGTTCAAGCGCATATATAAATTCCGGGCGCCAATCGAACACGACGAGACGAGGACGAATGCTGACCGGCATCTCTTCGACGACGTGCAAGGCCCCATACGCCGCCGTCTCGTTCGGAGCGAAGACGGCGTCGAGGCGCCCTACGTCACCTGATAGGGCCTTGCGCACCTGTGCTTCCGTTTCGCGAAACTGATACCCGACATAGGGGGCGATGACCACACGCCACTCCATTTCACGTGCGACGGCTAAAAACCCCTCTTCGCGCGCGGTCGTCGAACTGATATTCGGCGCGAGTCTCAGCACTGCAATTCTGGCGCCCTTGTGCAAAACGGGTACCAGACTCAGAGCCGCCGTTCTGCCTGCCGCGAAATTGTCGGTGCTTACCGTGGAAATCGCGTTGTAATCCGTGCTGCTGCGGTCGACGAGTACCGTAGGAACCGCCATCGAAACCGGCGTCGCGACACCTTGCAATGACTCGGGCGCCAACACGATACCCGCTACGCCGCTCTTCACCAGGTAGTCGATCATTCTCAACTGGATATTGGGTTGTGGCCCGAGTGACATGCCGTCGAAAGGACTGCGCATTACCAGTTCGACATGGAGATCGTCAGCGGCACGGTGCATGCCCTTGCTCATCGTCACCCAGAAATCCAGAGCCGAGCCAGCGAGCACCACACCGATCTGGGTGACAGGCGCCGCCTGCGCCGCCCCCGCCAATACCGTAATCAATAGAAGAAGAAGTGAAAGCGTTCTACGCATTGAGTGTTGCCGTACTACCGAATATGGGTTTTGCTGCGTGCGCAGCGCGACCCCAAAGGGACGCAACTGATCTGGCCTGTGCCATCGTGGAATTACCCGGCCGGCTAGTCCCAGGCATTGGGAAATTAATTGCACCCGACGGCTCTGTCAATGCATTTTGGATATCTACGCAGACACCGCCGTGCGAGCTCGCTGCCTTGAATGCAACCGACGCTGGCCTCGTAGCAGCCTCCAGTCGCCGTTTCTGGTTAATCGTGCAACTTTTGCGATGCGACCGAACAGACGGACACACCGCGCCGGATTTCTCTAGAGTTGAATGTCGGCAGTCAATCCTGACTGACGATGCCGCGCTGACTTTCCAGCGTGCGTTCAACCTAAGGGAACCCAAATGAGAACGTCTCTTCAACAGAAAATTACGATCGATTTCGATCAGCACGCCAACTCGAGTCTGCACCCCAATAGTGCGCCTTTGACGCTTAAACACACCATTCGCCCAGAAGAAATCCGGGACAACCTGTCGGCGAGCCAAGGTGGCATTGGGTTTCTGTTTCACGCTACGGACTGGGATACGCTTTCATTTTCATTTCACAATGTAAAACGCAGAAATACCTCATTCGAAGAAGAGCTTTGGAACGCAAAGCCGTTTATCGCATCGCCTATCTACTCGGGATCTCAGGTCATAGGGGCCAATATTGCGTGTCCGGTGCCCCTCGAGTTGTGGCTTGGGAGCCCGCGCGGTATCAAGCGATTTCGGGAGACGCAATTTTTTCCGGCTCTGGAACTGGCGAGGCAGGCGGGATTGAGCATGGTGGCAATGGGCGCTTCCACGCCTTATGCCTGCAACTACGGCGCACTCCCCCGGCATACGAAGCCGCCCCACATCACTACGGGTCATGCCGCGACGGCAGCGATGCTGAAAGACTGGGCCATCCACTGCTGCAATGAACTTGATCTCGAATTCGGCAAAACAAAGCTCGCTCTATTCGGTGCCGCTGGAAGGCTCGGCGTCACGGTGGCTAAATACCTGCTTTACAAAGATGCACCGAAAGAGCTTGTTCTGATCGATTTACCGGACAAGGTGAACCTGCTCAAGGACCAAGCCAAAGAACTGCTGGCAACCGATCTGCTGGGACGAACCCGGATTTCCGTACACACATTCAGTCCTGACACGCCGCTGCCGCAGTTCGATGGCGCAATCCTCGTCAGCAGTACCAGCGTTCCCTACCTCACGTCTTCCGACCTCAAACGGGCGCAGTTCTGGATCGACGATTCTCATCCCCGGGCGGCGAGCGTCGAGGCTGAACTCGCATCGCGGGCCCACACGCTATATATTGAGTGTTTCGCACGTGGCCCTGCCGGACTGAACACCGTGTTTCCGTTCAGACTGCCGACCACCCGCGATTGCTATACCTGTTTCGCCGAGGGCTACGCTGCCTGGCAGGAAGGCATCGCTTCCGATTTCATCATCGGCAGCCCTCCTGTGTGGTCCGTTTCATATACTCACGGTCTTCTGAAGAAGTACGGGTTTTCGGTCGGACCTTTTCACGGCAAAGACGGTTCGACGATCGTCCAGAGTACCCAGCGTCGTGGCAAACATGAGCTGATAGGGTCGTGAACGTCATTGGAGGCCAGATGGTGATGCCGCGCGAGAGCATGCGGGACTTGCTGGAACGAAGCCGGCTTGCAATTCGATGGGGAGGCATACTTGGCCTCCTGTGCCACCCCATTTACTACGTCGTCTGGACCTATGTCCTGCCGCAGCCGTACGACAACCTCTTCCTCCGGTTAAGTGCGGCTGTCATCTGCATTCCCTTGATCTTTCAGGCGCGTTGGCCCAGGCGGTTTAACAACTACCTGCTGATCTACTGGCATTGCTGCCTGATCTACGTATTGCCATTTGTTTGTACATTCCTCGCGATCAGAAACTCATTCTCCACCATGTGGATGATGACTGAGGTCATGATGCTTTTCATCATGGCGCTGTGTATCGACAACCCGCTTTTGCTGATGGCCTGCATAGGCATAGGGATTCTTTCCGGCTCGCTGGCTGCGGTGGTCAGCTCACCGGCTCCGATCGTTCTGAGTGCGGCCAACCAGTCGGATCTCGCCGTCCTGCCCGTCGTTGTCTTGTGCAGCATGGCTTTCAGTTATGCGATCAGCAAAGGACGCATCTTTGTCGAAAGAAACCGGGCATTGCAGGCCCTCGCGGGCTCGATCGCCCATGAAATGCGTAATCCCCTCAGCCAGCTGAAGCACGTTCTGGATCGCGTGGAAGATGCGCTGCCTGCGAGGAGCGGATCCCCTGCGTCGCCGGCGTTGTCGCAGGATGGGTCAGCGTTGCTCTATCGTCATCTCGCCCACGGACAACTGTCGATTGAGCGAGGCCTGCGCATCATCGCGATGACACTGGACGAAGTCAGCGCAAAACCTATCCGCTCCGACTTCCTGACCTATCTGAGTGCGGCGAGTACCACACGCAAGGCGCTGGACGAATACGGTTTTAGCGATCAGAAGGAGCGCAGCAAAGTCAGACTCGTGGTGCTGGAGGATTTCACCTTCAAGGTCGACGAAACCGTTTATCTGTTCACACTGTTCAATCTGATCAAGAATGCGCTCCATCACATTGCCGCGCATCCTCAGGCGACGCTCACACTCACGGTCGAGCGGCAAACGGTGATCGTGCATGACACAGGCCCCGGTATTGCGCCTGAAATCCTGCCGCATCTGTTCGAGCCTTTCCGCACCGCGGGAAATTCGGCGGGTACCGGGCTCGGGCTCGCCTACTGCCAGCGCGCGATGCACGCCTTCGGCGGCACCATCGGCTGCCGGTCGGAAGTCGGGAAATTTACACAGTTCACGCTGCAATTTCCTGTCGTCTCTGAAAGCGAAGTCGCGAGCCATGAGCAAAAGATTCTGGACCACGCCACGCCCTTTTTCAGGGGGAAAAACATTCTTGTCGTAGACGACGATGCCGGTCAGCGGGCGAGAACCCGTCGTGCGCTGTCGAAGGTAGGTGCGGACGTGAGCGAAACCGCAGACGGCGAGACCGCGCTGAGCATGCTTCGACAGGCAACGCCGTGGGACCTGGTACTGATGGACATCAACATGCCGGTTCTGGACGGCTATACCACCACCGAGAAAATCCGCGCCGGCCGTCAGGAACCTAACTGGAATGTCCTGATCGTCGCTTATACGGCAGAGCCAAGCAATGTGGCGCGCGTCCTCGCACGGCAAGCGGGCATGGACGGACTCATCAGCAAATCGTGCGGCGTGGTGGAACTGGTTGGCACCTTGCAGACGATCTTCGAAAACGGCAAGCAACATCATTCGAAACAGAGTTTCGATGGGTTCGCCGGCAAAACGATCCTGGTGGCGGACGACGACACCTACAGCGGGCTGGTTGCCAAAAGTTATCTGGAGCGATGCGGCGCGAACGTCGTCGAGGCCGAACATGGGCTGGCTGTGCTGGCGAGGCTGCAGGAAGACGACACTATCGATGCCATCGTAATGGACCTGAACATGCCGGGAATGGGCGGCGTTGAAACCACCGCGTTGATACGGGCCCGCACCGACGCGTATGCCCAGGTACCGATCATTGCCTTGACCAGCCAATCCGATATGGAAGCCGTCCAGGCCTGTCTCGCTGCAGGGATGAACGAGGTCATGATAAAGCCCGTGCAGGTCGGCTCCCTGTATGCCTCTCTTGCACGGCAATTTGCCCAGCAACGAACCTTGCATGCGCCGGCGAAGGCAGATTTATCTCAAGCATTGGCAAGCGTAACCGGCAAGCCCGCGACAGTCATGGAAGGCGATCTGCTCGACAAGAAACACCTCGAAGAGCTTATGGCGCTTGATTTGCTGGATCAGTCGTTCCTCATGGGCATTGAACAGATTCGCGTGCTTACGGCGCAACTTACTACCTGTGTGACGGCTCGTGACGTTCAATCGGCGCATGGAGCCTTACACCTCCTTCTTGGCGTCAGCGGCAATATCGGAGCAAAGGCGCTGCACCAATTCGCGAGGCAGATTTACCCGCGAGTGGTAGAAGGCGAATGGCCTTCGGAGGCCGACTGGCTTGCACGGATTTGCGTGTTGGGCGACCGTTCAGCTACCGCGCTGGAAATGTATTTCGACTCGGCCAAAGCGCGCCGCGATCATCGGGATGTCTTGAGCGACGGGTAGCCGTCAGGCGGCTCCCCGATGTCAGTGATGAGCATTCAACTTCTCAAACAGGGAAACCCCATCGTCACGGTAGTGCCCGCACCCAGCGTGGATTCGATCCGGAGGCAGCCACCAAAGGATTTCATGATGCGGTTGCAAAAAATCATGCCCATGCCATGCCCGCCGGATCCTGCGTAAGTCGTGACGGGATCCAGCAACAGACGCGCTTTTATCTCCGGTGCAATCCCCGGACCATTGTCGCGAATACGGATCTCAGGTTCCGGAGTGTCCAC
>DASVNP010000025.1:0-5902 GCA_036383775.1 Paraburkholderia sp.
ACCACTACAACGCGATCCAGCAATGGCGAGTGGATGCGAGTGGGGAGGTGCGTAATGCGTGATGGCTGCCGCTTGACCGGCGGGAAGGCGCGAACGGCACGAACCGCGCTGGCCGCGTTGCTGTCGCTAACGGCGCTGGCATCGTGCTCATCGATCGCGCCGGGTGACCAGAGCACCAGAGCGGGCCACGATATCGGCACGCCGCTCACCGAGCAGGACCTCGCCGCCTGGAACATCGACGTCGCGCCGGATGGCCGCGGCCTGCCTGCGGGCAGCGGCGACGTCGTCACCGGCGCGCACCTATTTGCCGCGAAATGCGCGGCGTGTCACGGCGCGCAGGGACAGGGCGGTCTCGGCGATCAACTGATAGGCGGGCAGGGCACGCTGACGAGCGCGAAGCCGAAGCGCACCGTGGGCAGCTACTGGCCCTACGCGACGACGCTCTTCGACTATATTCGCCGCGCGATGCCCTACAACGCGCCCGAATCGCTTTCCGCCGACGAGGTGTACGCGCTCAGCGCATTTCTGCTCAACCAGAACGGCATCGTGCCGGCGAATACGCTGCTCGACGCGGCCTCGTTGCCGCGTGTGGCGATGCCCAATCGCGGCGGGTTTGTGGCTGATCCGCGGCCGGGGCAGCTATGAGGCGCTTCCGTTGATCGGATGGCTCGGGAGCCGGCCCTGAAGCGACGCTAACCGACATTGCCGGCTCGCTCATGTAGTCGCTTCATGCGGTGTCTTCAGGCAGCCGGCGCAGCAGGCGCATTCGGCGTGTATTTCCGTAGTCGCTGGGAAATCAGATGCGAAGGTTTTTCGATCATCCGGTAAAACGCGTAGCTGATGGCGAACGCCAACGCCACTTGTACGAACCAGGCGAATCGGGACGTCTCGTCGAATCGGGTCATTTCCAGCAGGGCGAGCGCCATCTTGTGGCAAAGATAGAGGCTATAGGACCACGCGCCAAAAGTTGCCAGCCTGGACCAGACGCTGCTTCTGGACGGCGTGGCTGTCTCGGCCGCGATCCAGACTGTCGCCAGGAACTGAAATAACGGAAGCGTGATATCGGGCGTAATCAACGGCACAACGGCCGGTTTGAGATTCGATTCGGACAGCAGAATCATAATGGCCGCACCGGAAGCGACAATCACCACTCTCAACGCAACCAGGTGATTCGCGAGAAAACGGGTACTGCGATCAAGGCCGCGCTTGATTATCAGGGTAAGCGGCGAATAAGCGCCACGCACGTGAAACTGCTCCGCATTGCGCTGAGTCTCCGCGATCAGGCAGCCGAAAATCCACCCGGCCGCATACAGTAAAGCCGTGCCCGGAACGCCATACGTCTCAATCACGCAGCCATGGCAAACCGGATGCCCGATCAGACGAACCACGGCCACCATCACGCCTGCCGTAACCGCGCAGCCAACGATCATTTCGCCGATATAGCGAAAGCGGGCGCGCAGGAGCGGATAAACGGCGTAATACACCATCTCGCAGTAGAGCGACCACAGCACGGATTCCAGATAGTTCTGCCCCGTCGGCAACGGTTGAACGAGGCACAGCAGGATGACCAGCGGCAAGCCAATGCGGATGAATCTGGACGCGTAATAGTTGATCGGCTTAAGCGTCACATCCTTTTGATATGCGTTGTGGATGCAATAGCCGGAAATGACGAAGAAGACGATGACGGCGGCAGGGCCCGCGAACAGCGCCGTCGAACCTGACCACAATGCGCCGCCGAGGAAGGCGAGTTGGTGAGGCAGAAGCTCTTTAAACGCGGGTGGCTTGAAGTGATACATCAGAACCCAGACAGCCGCGAGAAATCGAATCGCGTCGATCTTTAGCGACTTGTTCAGATTCGCGGACGCTGACAGATTCAAGGTGATCGCCATTTTTTGCCCCTTCTTCTATTCAGGCTGCGGCGATCTTACGTCTGCCGTGACCAACAAAAATCGAAAAAAATGGGGAAATAAATGTCTCGTGAGGCCTCAGTAAAATGCAATGTTGACCGGCAGTTTTTGTCAGTGGCAGGGGCGGGTTTACAGCAATACCAATGCGTCATTGGCACTGGTTTTGGCTCGAATAGATTGATGCGGGCACAATTCAAAGCTAGGCTCTGTCGAAACCGAACAATAATTCGAGGCACAAGGATCCAATGACTCCATCGGAAAACATTGACCAGCTGATCGCGGGCATCACGGACTGGCGTGGCAAAACGTTCGCCAGCATCCGCAAAACCATCCTTGAAGCCGACCCGGAGATCATCGAGGAATGGAAATGGATGGGAAGCCCGGTGTGGTCCCGCGACGGAATGATCGCGGTCGCCAACGCTCATAAAGGAAAGGTGAAGCTGACCTTTGCCCACGGGGCGAATCTCGCCGATCCCGACAAGCTTTTCAACGCGGGCCTCGACGGTAACGCGAGACGGGCAATCGATTTTTTCGAGGGCGATAAGCTCAATGGGCCCGCTTTAAAGAAACTCGTGCGCGCCGCTATCGAGTACAACCAGACCAAGTTGAAGAAAAATGCGCCTGCGAGTACTCGAGCGAAAGCACATAAAGCTAAAGAGACGTGAAGCGATAGCGCTATCTGGGCGAAGCGCGTGGGCCGATCAGGGTGGTTGGAATATCTACGGTTTTCAGCGCGCCAGCAACGAAACGGTCGCGATGCCGAGGATCGTCATGATGAGCGAAGCCGCCACGTGAATGACGATCTCGCCTGCCGCCCAGCCGAGCCGGCCGTCCTGCAAGCGCTGCACGACTTCCGCTGAGAACGTCGAGAAGGTCGACAGGCCGCCCATCAAGCCCGTGATGATGAAGAGCCGCCATTCGGGCGCGATCTGCGGCGCCCGTGCGAACCCCGCAACCGCGACGCCGATGACATAGCCGGCGATTACGTTAGCGGCGAAGGTGCCGAGCGGCATGCCCGTGAACAGGCCGTTCAGACGGATACCGAGAAACCAGCGGAACAGCGAACCGAGCGCGCCGCCAATGCCGACCGCGAGAATGGACAAATACATGCAAAAGTACTCTGGCGAAGCCAAAAGGTCGACAAACCGGGCTTAAGCGGAAGGCGTGATGCCGCGTCCGCGGTCGTCCGGGCGAAGCAGGCATCATCAGCCATCGAGGGCGGCTCACAGAAAATGCCATCGAGAGAATGCCATCGGAGAATGCCATCTCCAGCGCGCCAGTCTAGCATTGGCAGGGCATTGGGGACAGGTGGGCGCCGTCGCGGCGCGCGCGTGCAGTCTGCATGGTCTGGCGCGTGATCTAGAATAAATGGAGGGCCCGCGAGCGTCTGCCGCGGTCCACTGCAACACCGCAACTGCGTGGGAGGCCGACATGATGAAGGGCTACCAGCTAACGTTCTATACCGAGCAGAACCGGCATCACGGCCATCAAACGGTCGTGGAATGTCTGCTGTCGATCGCGAAGCTCGTCGGCATTCACGGCGCGACTGTCATGGCGGCGGCCGAGGGTGTCGGCCACGCGGGGGCGCGGCACGCAGCGCGCTTCTTCGAACTGGCGGATCAGCCGCAGCAGGTGATCTTCGCGGTTACCGAAGGGGAGGCGGAAGCCCTGCTCGAAGCGGTGCGCGCGGGCAACATCCCGGTGTTCTACACGCGCTGCCCGATCGAATTCGGCCTGCTCGGCGAGCATGCGCACGCGAAGCATCCGGCGCGCCGCTAAACCTGGTTTGCGGCTAATTTGCAGTTTTGCAGTTAACCCGTCAGCCGACGCTTTCGCGCTCCGGTGTCGCCGAAATCTTGTGGATCGACAGGTCCGCGCCGTTGTATTCGTCTTCCTGATCGAGCCGCAGCCCCACCGTCAGACGAATGGCCCCATACACAAGCGTGCCGCCGAGCGACGCCACCACGATGCCGCCCAGCGTGCCGAGCAGTTGCGCACCGAACGACACGCCGCCGAGGCCTCCGAGCGCATGCAAGCCGAAGATGCCGGCCGCGAGGCCGCCCCACGCTCCGCACAGACCGTGTAATGGCCACACGCCGAGCACGTCGTCGATACGCCAGCGGTTCTGCACACAAGTGAACATGGTGACGAACAGCACGCCCGCAATGCCGCCCGTCACCAGCGCGCCGAGCGGATGCATCACGTCGGAGCCGGCGCATACCGCCACTAGCCCGGCAAGCGGGCCGTTGTACGTGAAGCCGGGGTCGTTGCGGCCCGCGAGCCATGCGCTCAGCGTGCCGCCGACCATCGCCATCAGCGAATTGACCGCCACGAGGCCGCTGATCTTGTCGACGGTCTGCGCGCTCATCACGTTAAAACCGAACCAGCCAACCGCAAGCACCCACGCGCCCAGTGCGAGGAACGGAATATTCGACGGCGGATGCGCGGCGATGCCGCCGTCGCGGTGATAGCGGCCATGGCGCGCGCCGAGCAGCAGCACGGCCGGCAATGCAACCCAGCCGCCGAACGCATGCACCACCACCGAGCCGGCGAAGTCGTGAAACGGCACACCGAACACCTGGGTGAGCCAGCCCTGAATACCGAAGCGGCCGTTCCACGCGATCCCTTCGAAGAACGGATAGACGAAGCCGACCAGCACGAAAGTGGCGAACAGTTGCGGATTGAATTTCGAGCGCTCGGCGATGCCGCCCGAGACGATCGCGGGGATCGCCGCGGCGAAGGTCAGCAGGAAGAAGAAGCGCACCAGCGCATAGCCGTTGTGCGCGGCCAGCGACTCGGCGCTGCCGAAGAACTGCACGCCATAGGCGATCGTGTAGCCGATGAAGAAATACGCGATCGTCGAGACCGAGAAGTCCACCAGAATCTTGACCAGCGCATTGACCTGATTCTTTTTGCGGACCGTGCCGAGTTCGAGAAACGCGAACCCCGCATGCATGGCCAGCACCATCGCGGCACCCAGCAAAAGGAAGAGGGTATCGGTGCCGGTTTTCAGACTTTCCATCGATGTGTCCCGCTTATGACAAAAAAACGGGCATGGAATGCAAGAAGCGGGCCAAACTTGTGCCGGTAAGCGTCGAATAGGTGCAAAGCCGCACCGAGATGGGATTCGTACCGATCGCTATCGACCCAGCTATGCACCAGTTTTCGCACTCCGGACGACGATAAAAGCACAACATAAGTGCATAACGGCTTCATATCAGACGATGTGATCCAAGTCAGGGCATAACATTCGATTTGATTTACGTTTCATTCAGAAGCCTGACGTTTTATGCGGATTCATTGCGCCCGGGTTCGTATTTGGCGGTAGATGCCTGGTTAGTGGCGTGTCCTCTTTGTCTTCCTGCGCAAACGCCGACATAATGTGCCGTCCCGCGCACGATCTGCCGGCCATCGACTTCCAATGCGCACGCATGAGACTGACCACTAAGGGCCTGTTGCTGATCGCAATTCCGGCCGTCCTCGAATTGGCGTTGCTGTCCGGTCTGGTTATGGCGCAGGCCGACGCGACCCAAGCCGAACGGTGGGCCATCCATAGCGAAGACGTGCTGCGCCAGACCACTGCGATTCTCGATCCGGTGCTGGGTGAGTCCGTGGCGCTGCGCGGCGCGGTGCTCGCCAACGACACCCGCTTTACGACGCCGGTCGCCGTGTGGGTAGACGTCGACCGCCGTATCGATCAACTGGCCGAGCTGGTTGCCGACAACCCGGCGCAAGTCGAGCGCGTGGTGCAGGTGCGCCAGGCCGTGCAGGGGTACCGGCAATGGTCCGACCGCGTTCAGGACATGCTGCATTCGGGGAGGCGGCGCGATCTGCTCGATCGCTTCCGCGACCTGGCCTCGGCCGACGTGCTCGACCGCTTCCGTCAGCAGGTGGTGGCTTTCCAGGCGGAGGAGCGGCGCCTCGATACCTTGCGCTCGAATGCCGCCGACGCCGCGCGTGAACGGCAGCAGATGCTGGTCGTCGCGGCCGTGTTC
>DASVNP010000026.1:0-29757 GCA_036383775.1 Paraburkholderia sp.
ACGATGGGCCTGTGGGGTGCCGCGACGCAGTACACGCTTCCTGAACGCCTGCCGGAACTGCCCAGGAGCCGTCCCGAGCTCAATGACCTTGAGAGCTTCGCGATGCAGAACCGGCTGGATATCCAGGCCGCGCAGCTGCAGACGCAGAGTGTCGCGAGCTCGTTGGGGCTCAGCAAGGCGACGCGTTTCATCAACGCGCTGGACGTCGGGTATCAGAACAACTTCACGACTTCCGACGGCCATGAGCAGGGCTACGAAATCAGCGTCGAGATCCCTGTCTTCGACTGGGGCGGCTCGAAGGTTGCGCGCGCTCAGGCGATTTACATGCAATCGGTCAATCGCGTTGCCGAGACGGCGATCAACGCCCGGTCGGAAGTCCGCGAGTCGTATTCGGCCTACGTGACCCACTACGACGTCGCGAAGCACTACCGCGACGAAGTGGTGCCAATCCGTAAAACCATTTCCGATGAGCTACTGCTTCGCTACAACGGCATGCTCGCGAGCGTGTTCGAACTGCTGGCGGATTCGCGCGACCAGGTCGGAGCGGTGAACAGCTATATCGACGCGCTGAAGGATTACTGGCTCGCCGAGACCGACCTGCAGCAGGCCGTCGGTGGCCGCCTCCCACCGCTCGCGATGGCCTCTGCGCCGTCAGTACCCACGACGCAACCGGCGTCGCCCACAGATTCAGAAGGTAAATGAAATGGTGTCACGTCGAAATTTTCTTGGCGGCTCGGGGGCCGCGCTGCTCGGAGCCGCATTGGTGAGCAAGGCCGGCGCCGCGTCGCTGCCGGAGGCGCCTACGATGGCCAAGGCCACGATGCAACCGCCGCTGACGCCTCCCAACGGCCGTCCCTACACGCCGGTTGCCACGCTGAACGGCTGGTCGCTGCCGTGGCGCATGAAGAACGGCTGGAAGGAATTCCACCTGGTTGCCGAGCCTGTCGTGCGCGAACTGGCGCCGGGCATGAACGCCAATCTTTGGGGTTACAACGGACAGGCTCCGGGCCCAACCATCGAGGCAGTGGAAGGCGACAAGGTCCGCATCTTCGTGACCAACAAGCTGCCGGAGCACACCACCGTTCACTGGCACGGCATGTTGCTGCCATCGGGCATGGATGGCGTGGGCGGCCTCTCGCAACCGCATATCCCTCCGGGCAAGACGTTCGTCTACGAATTCGAGCTCGAAAAGCACGGCACCTTCATGTATCACCCGCATTCCGACGAGATGGTCCAGATGGCGATGGGGATGATGGGGACTTTCATCGTTCATCCGAAAGACCCCGGCGTCATGCAGGTCGACCGTGATTTCGTGTTCATCATGTCCGCGTACGACATTGACCCGGGCAGCTTCACGCCGCGCGTCAACGAGATGACCGACTTCAATATGTGGACGTGGAACTCGCGGGTCTTTCCGGGCATCGACCCGTTGCCGGTACGCGCCGGGGATCGCGTGCGCATCCGGTTCGGCAATCTGACCATGACCAATCACCCGATCCATCTGCACGGCTATCACTTCGAGGTCGCGGGTACGGACGGTGGATGGATTCCGCCGAGCGCGCGCTGGCCTGAAGTGACCGCCGATGTTGCGGTCGGCCAGATGCGTGCCATCGAATTCACGGCAAACCGGCCCGGCGACTGGGCGTTTCACTGCCATAAGTCCCACCACACGATGAATGCGATGGGGCACTCCGTACCCAACTTTATCGGTGTGCCTCAAAAGGACCTCGCGAAGCGCATCAACAAACTCGTGCCGGACTACATGGCAATGGGTAGCACCGGCGGCGCGATGGGCGAGATGGAGATGCCGCTTCCCGACAACACGCTGCCGATGATGACCGGCACCGGTCCATTCGGCCCGCTGGAAATGGGCGGCATGTTCACCGTCGTGAAGGTGCGCGAGGGACTGGGACGCAAGGATTATCGCGATCCGGGCTGGTTCAGGCATCCCAAGGGAACGGTTGCATACGAATACACCGGCGAGTTGCCGGACAGCTGATTTTTGTCTCGTCGGACTTTGCAGTCCGGCTCAACTTTTTATTTCAACGCAGGAGCAAGAGTGATGAAGAACGTATTTGCATCGATTGTGATGGGTTGTGTCATGGCAATTTCGGCATCGGCCTATGCGGCTGGCGAGATGGGCAACATGGACATGGGCGGCAGCAGCGCCAGGCAGGCGGGCGAGGCGAAAGCAGGCATGTCGCACGGAGAAATCAAGAAGGTCGATACAGCGGCTGGAAAGCTGACCATCAAACACGGCCCGCTGGAAAACCTTGGCATGGAAGCCATGACAATGGTCTTCAAGGTCAAGGATCCGGCGATGATTTCGCAGGTCAAGGTCGGCGACAAGATTGATTTCGTGGCCGAACAGGTGGACGGCGCGTTGACCGTGGTGAAGCTGCAGAAGCAGTAAGGATTTCGCCGGGTGCTGCCCTCAATCGCAGGCAGTACCCATCTTGACTATTGAGGATGCCAAATAACATGAATATATTCACTCGCAAGCAGCTCACGGGACTGGCTGCCGCAGCGGCCATCGCGCTGGCGCCGGCTGCTGCGTTCGCACACGGCAAGCTCGAGAATGCAGTCCCCGCGGCCGGTAGCACTCTCGATGCGGCACCTGATGCACTGCGCCTTACCTTCAATGAAGACCTCGAGTCCACGTTCAGTACTGTGAAAGTGTCCGATTCAAACGGCACCGCCGTGACCCGGGAAAAGGCCAGGATCGACGCAGCCAATCCACGCGTGATGACGATTGCACTCCCGAAACTCCCGTCGGGATCTTACTCGGTACAGTGGGCTGTGATGACGCAGGACGCCCATAAGGCCAAGGGCACGTACGCCTTCATGGTGAAATGATGAACGACGGTCTCCTTGGCGTCCTGCGGTTCGCGTTCGTTG
Organism: Paraburkholderia sp.; assembly: GCA_036383775.1. GTDB lineage: Bacteria > Pseudomonadota > Gammaproteobacteria > Burkholderiales > Burkholderiaceae > Paraburkholderia. The sequence goes on from DASVNP010000026.1 coordinate 2,899, forward strand.
CCCTGCAGAACCTCGGCTTTGCGGTTGTCGTTGGCGTACTGCTCGGTGACCGATGGCTTGCGCGTCGCAACTCACCGTGGCAAGAGCGAATCAGCCGGCGGATGGTTAGCGCGTTACGCATCGCGTCGGTCGGCGCGCTGATGTCCAGCACGTTTGCTTTCTGGATTCATTGTGCGTTGATGAGTGAATCTCCGCTGCTGGAGGCGGGCCCGGCAGTCCGCTCGATGCTGATGGAGACCGGCTTTGGTCATGCATGGCTAGCCGGCGCGGGACTGATGCTAGGCGTGGTCGTTCTTTCGCTTATGCAGACGGGCAAGTCGATTCGATTTCCCGTGGGCATCGGCTTGGGTCTGGCGGGTGTCGCCCTTGCGCGAAGCAACGGAGGGCATCCTGTAGATTCGGGCCCGTTCAGCTTGCCCGTATGGGTGGACTGGATCCATCTGCTCGCCATCAGTGCATGGGTGGGACTCGTGCTGGTCACGACATATGTTGTCGCGCCGCGTTTCTTCAACGCTGTGGGCAGTGAGCGTGCCAACAGTGCGGCGTATATCCAGTCCTTGTCGGATGCCGCAACGCTCGCGCTAGTCATTCTGTTTGCCACTGGTGCCTATGGCGGCTTGCGTGGTGTCAGGTCGCCAGGCGACTTGCTGCAATCGTTCTACGGACAGATTCTGTTGTTGAAACTCGCGCTGGTGTTCGTGGCCGCGGCCCTCGGAGGACACAACCGTTTCTTCGAGATGCCCAGGTTACTCGCATCATTGATGAATGCATCGTCGACACCGTCAGTGAAACCTCTAAAGCGCTTTGTAGCGGTGTTGCATATCGAGTCGATGGTATTGGCCGGGGTGCTGGTCGCCGCGGCGATACTCGTCTCCAGTCCGCTGCCAGGTACTTCGTAGACCGCTATAAAATGATTTCGCTATAAATTCAGCCATGAAATTTCTCCGGACATTGCTCCTCCTGTTGCTCTGTGCTGTGCTGCCCATTAGTGGGCTGGCAGCAAGCGGGCTGACCGGAGAATGTCCAATGCAGATGAGCATGGGTGTCGACGACGGCAATGCGATGTCGTCTGAGATGCCTGGCTGCGAATCGATGAAATCTTCGCAGCCGGGGAAGCCAAAGGCTTTTTCTGCAAGGTAACGGCGCAATGCCAACTTTGCAGTCTTTATTACCCTGTATCCGCTGCTGAAGTAACCCGTCCCGCCGGGCTGTCCAGCCCGGCTGTTTTCCACTACGCACAGTCGCTCATCGTCCGCGAACCGGCCGGACTCTGGCGACCTCCGCGCGCCATCTAATCCCTTTCTGACAGGTTCGCCGCATCCGCGGTGAGGTTGTCCTGCACGGTTTCCGATCAACATCCGCTATCCGCGCGAAATTCGGGATTCGCTCGAGAAGCTGCGACAGTTGCCGGTCGTCACAGACCGCGGCGCGCAGATCCAGCTCGGCGATGTCGCGCATATGGCGATTGCCGATGGACCTCCGATGATACGCAGCGAAAACGCGCGGCTCTCCGGCTATGTCTACGTCGATATCCGCAATACGGACTTGCAGTCGGCTGTCGAGGCAATGCCGCGCGCGGTTGCGCAGACCGTGACGCTTCCGCCGGGCTATTCGATTGCATGGTCCGGCCAGTTCGAATATCTCGAACGCGCAGTGGCGAAGCTGCGCACGGTCATTCCGGTGACGCTCGTGGTGATCTTCGTGCTGCTCTTCCTGACCTTCAATTCCGCGGCGGATGCACTGCTGCTGATGTCGACGGTGCCGTTTGCCCTGGTCGGCAGCTTCTGGCTCATCTGGATTCTGGGTCACGCGGTGTCTGTCGCAACGGCAGTCGGGTTTATCGCGCTCGCGGGTGTCGCAGCCGAGTTCGGTGTCGTGATGCTGCTCTACCTGAAGGGAGCGCTCAATCGGCGGCTGCAAGAGGGTGAACCGCTAACCGAGGCACTGCTGTTCGATGCAATTCGTGAAGGTGCCGTGTTGCGCGTGCGGCCGAAAGCAATGACGGTTGCTGTCGTGCTGGCAGGGCTCATTCCCATCATGGTTGGACACGGCGCCGGTTCGGCGGTCATTCAGCGCATTGCCGCGCCGATGGTGGGCGGCATGGTCACGGCGCCGATCCTTTCCATGTTCGTTATTCCTGCGTCGTGGTTCCTGCTGCAGCGCCGCCGCGCTCGAAAGCTGGGCCATGCACGGCTCCCAAACGTAGTACCTTCCTGCATGAAAGTACCATCTGCTCAAACTGGAGAAACTCAATGAAGAAGTTGATTGTTGCGTCTGTTGCTCTCGCAGGTATCGTTGCTGCGCCCGCGTTTGCGGGTGATGATATGGCCGGCATGGACATGTCCAAATCGTCGGCTGCGAAAACCTCATCGAATGAAGTGCTTGCCGATGCGGAGATCAGGAAGGTAGACGCTGCGACCGGCATGATCACGCTGAAGCACGGCGCGCTGGAGAACGTCGGAATGCCGCCGATGACAATGGCGTTCAAGGCGAAAGATGCCGCGATGGTCAAACAGGTTCACGAGGGTGACAAGGTCAAGGTCCGTGTCGAAAACGTCAACGGCACTCTCACCATCGTGAAACTGGAAAAGCGGTGATGATGGGGCGTTGATACCGCTCGACCTGGCACCTTGAGTTTCAGCGCCAGGTCGCGGCACGTCTCACTTGCGCTAGACTGGCTTGAGCAACCGGAAGGAGACTTGAATGATACGCAAAATGCTTAATGCTTCGCAGCTACAGCAGGAGGTCAACCGGCGAATCCATCGACTGCAGGAAGTCGTCGAGGACGGCGTGAAGATTCGTGTACCGCGGCCGCAGTTGCAGGAGCCTGACAAGACGGGCTGCAACTGGAACATGACTCACTTCGGCAACGCGATCGGCTTCGAGCGCGACATCGAAGGCGTGCTCAAAGCCATGCGTGCGGAATACAACCTCAATACCGAAGTGAAAGACACCGGCAACCCGTTTGGGGACTAACGGCGAACCACATCGATTCGTTGTTCGATTTTGATGGCGTGAGCACTGACGATTGCCGGCAACTGACAAATGGACCTTTGGATTCAACCCTGCGCGCCATGCGCTGACCTTGCCGGCAAGCCGGCGACTGAACCACCTCATCACGATCTTGCGCTCAATAGCGTGGGTGCAGTGAAGGATGTGCGGGCGGAAGAGCACTACACGTGCGTTCGGTGCCGCGGGGTCTTTGCGCGAATTCTTGCCGGGCCGCCGACTCGGCAGATCTGGATGCTGCTTAACGCCGGTCAGCATTGACGAAAAATTGGCGCATGCTCGGATGCGTCGGATTACGTGGCGCGGTGTTTAAATTACCTTTAATCCACGCCTCCACTGCCAATCCAGAATCCAGAATCCAGAAACAAGTGGCCATTCATATCGAATAATCGCCTATTCAATTGAAATCTCGGGCCCGTTGTTTTCTCAAGTTTCCCACAGGATGTGCCGATAAAACGTTGTCGGAAACGATGCGGAGAATACGTCATCTTGTTCAGAATTCAGGCTTTCGCGACATCGGCGTTTGCTGCGCTGTTGGTTTCTGCGTGCGCGCCGGCAATATCCGTTCAAAGTGCCCAATTGGTACCGCTCACTGCGACGACTCCACATGAGCGCGTGCGGGTTGTGACGCCAGTTGCCGTCCAGCTCGCCACGGGATACTCGCGGCAAGTGAAGGCGGGCTCAGTCTGGCGGCCTGTCGGCGAAGTACCGCAGGGGCTCGTTCTGCAACCGGTAGACACGGTTTTCACCATCGAAGGACGTCAGGTTCACGAGGCCTACCTGGTGGTCAAGGAGAACAGGTTGGTCGGCTTTTTTCTGCCCGGTGAATCTCACTTTTCCGTTCTGGAACCATCCCAACCCATAACCGTCGAGAGAATAAATGACTAATCTGTTCCGAGCGCTGGTAGCCAGCGCATTTGTAGCGCTTGTTGCGTCCGGTTGCGCCAGCGGGCCGCAGTACAAGGATGTTGCCTCGTCAATTCCGACGCTAAAACAAGAGCAAGGCCGAATCTATTTCTATCGCTCCGGCTCCATGTTCGGTGCCGCTCTCCAGCCGAGCATCAACGTGAATGGCCAAACGGTCGGAAAATCGCAAGCTGGAGGATTCTTCTACGTTGACGAACCGGCGGGTCAGTACGTCGTGTCGACAGCAACCGAGACCGAAAAAACGGTGTCGTTCAAGCTCGATGCAGGCGAGACAAAATACGTGAAAACCAGCGTTGGGTTCGGACTGCTCGTAGGACGCATCATCCCGTCGCTCGAATCCGCAGAGGACGCTACGAAGGACCTCGACGGACTGCACTACACGGGCACGCCGACGACTGCCGCGTCGAAGTAACCTGAGCCACCGTGCGCCGCGTCTTTGGCCTGCAACCAGGACGCTGGCGCTTACGACGGCCGAACTGTCGCCAGTCGGGTGCCGGCGAACGGGTCCCGGCTCCAGTCAATAGCCGGACGCGCGCGGCTTGCCGACGTAGACGGCTTCTCAATAGCAAAGTGCGCCAATGACTGCCCAGCGCTCGTAGCTTGCTTCAGCCACTGAGGCATGTCGCCCTTGCCATCCCATGTATCGCCGAAGGCGCTGCGATATCGTGCCGACTTCTGGCGAGCCCGTTCTTCGGCAATAGCCGCCGCGATGTCACCCACCTTGATGCCAACCTTCGCCATCTTGCGGCGCAGGTATGTGATCATGCTTTGGCGTTTTTGCTCATCCATTCTCGTGTCCCCTTCGAAGTTCCAGCCTTCGGCTCGCCGATGCGCTTTGCCACAAGTTGATTCAGACGTGTGAAGTATCGTGTTGAGGAGCGCCGCCGTCGATGTGCGATTCCTGAAAACAGTGTTGCAGGCAGCGTGGCAAAACGGGCTGGCTTGTCCGTTTTAGCCAGCCTGGTGAAGTCCGGTAGCGGGAAATATTTATCTAAAGATATGACCTTGGCGGGCGACTTGTCACGAGTAATGCCGCCATCGTTATTTTTAATTGCTTGAATCGGATTGCGGCTCGCATTTCCGATTTAAGCGAAGCCGCAGCGAGACTATCCATAGGCCACCCTTGGCCGGGATTGCCGGGCATTGTTCGCAGGGTCGACACGCTCGTTAAAATTTTTCGACCCAAGGCCGCAACTCGACCTCCCATGTCCACGTGCTACGGTGCTGTCGGTGAATGTGGAGATACTCCCGTGCTATCGCGTCGGGGTCCAGCCACTTGTCGTCAGTGCTGCCATCGTCCGGTTGCGCCCAGGTACTGCCGATACCACCGTCGATAATAAAATGAGCAACGTGAATATTCCTTGGGGCGAGTTCTCGGGCCATAGATTGCGCCATCCCTCGTAACGCGAATTTGCCCATCGCGAATGGCGTCGAACCAGGTAGTCCTTTCACACTTGCGGTAGCGCCGGTGAGAAGAATGGTGCCGTTGCCGCGCGCCAGCATGCGAACGGCTGCGGCCTGGGCTACGAGAAAACCACCGACGGCGGTCACTTTAATCGCCTCCTCGAGTTTCTCCGCGTCAATGTCTTCCACTGCCGCGCGATAGCGGCCACTCGCGTTGTACACAACGAGGTCGGGCGTGCCGAGTGAATCCTCCACGCCGTCAAAGAGTGCCTCGACATCGTGGGGCCGGCCGGCGTCGCAACTAAAGGCGAGAGCGCCTGTCTCGTCGACGAGGTCCTTCAGCTTGCCGGTATCCCGGGCCGCGAGCGCGACCTGCATACCCTCTGCCGCGAACAACCTCGCGAGGGAGGCACTCAGTCCCTTTCCCGCGCCTACAATCAAAGCAGTCTCGGGTTGACTCATGATTCCTCCAGATTCAATAAGGACCGGTGCATTGGCGCAAGCTGGGCGTTTGTCGCCGTTCGCGCCGAATGTCTTGCAGAATGCAGGCGGCCCTTGCAAACCACCCTGCTATCCGCTCGCTTAAGCAGGATTGCGGGAAGCACGCTTCGTCATATTGTCCGCCGGTAACATGCCCGGCAACGCCTCGACAAATAAATCGGCTTGCAATGCGGCTCCAGCCTGCACGTCGTATTGTGCGAAGTCGCGCACACCGGCTGCGAGCAGGACTTCGTCGTCGAGGAAGAAGTTTCCCGAACACTCTTTGGCTGGGCGCGTCAGGATGTAATGGGCCGCGTCGGCGACGATCTCTGGCTTACGACACGCTGCAATCATTTCTGCACCGCCAATCTCGTTTCTCACAGCAGCAGTCGCGATAGTTGTTCGAGGCCATAGCGAATTGACTGCGACACCACGATCCTTGAACTCGCCGGCAAGCGCCAAAGTGAACAGGCTCATCGTGTATTTTGCAATGGTGTACGCGGGAAAATCGCTAAACCACTTCGCGTCGCTCACCAATGGCGGTGACAGCGTGAGGATGTGCGGGTTCGCTGAATTGAGAAGATGGGGCAGGCAGGCCTGTGCACATACGAACGTCCCTCGGCCATTGACCCCATGCATCAGGTCATACCGTTTGACGGGCGTATCTAGTGTGCCAGTCAGCCGAATGGCGCTCGCATTGTTCACAAGGATATCGATACCACCGAACAACGCAACGGCCTCGGCAACTGCGGCCTTCACGCGTTCTTCGTCGCGGATATCCACAACCAGCGGGAGCGCCTTGCCGCCAGCAGCTTCAATAGCCGCAGCCGCCGTGTGAATCGTACCCTCGAGACGCGGGTCCGGGTCGGCGGTCTTGGCGGCAATCACGACATTCGCACCGTCGCGTGCGGCTCTGAGTGCAATCGCGAGCCCGATGCCGCGACTGCCACCGGACATGAATAACGTCTTGCCAGCGAGGCTCATGGTCGTCTCCTGATGAGATTTACAGCAGCATACGCTCCTGTAATCATCGGCGCTCGGGAGACACTGCGCGGATCGTCTCCGATGTACCCGCTACATGTTTGGAGCTCATTGATGGCTCAGGCGAGCGGCGGCTCTGCGTCCGGCTGAATCGAAGTTTGTGAGCGAGCAACGCGATGGCGTGTTCATGAAGTCGACGCAGCGCCGGGTGCCGTGGACCCGACATCAATTACTACCGTGTTGGCCAGGCGGTCATGCAGAGCCTGCTTTTTCGGATTAAACAGGACCCACAGAAATCCCGCTCCCAGTGTCCCGAAAGTGAGCAAATATCCGACTGTCCGCAGCGTGGCCTGCTTCACGGTCATCGATTGTCCCGAGTCTGCGTCTACGATTCGAATGCGAACCGCACGCTTGCCGGGTGATGTCCCCCACACTGCCCACATTATCCCCGTGACCAAAATGGGGATGCACTGGCCGACCACAAGCCAGAGAGCAATGGAAAGACCAAAAGTCTCCGGTGCCGCCAGGATGTCATCGGTCGAGGGCCCAAGAGGAACGAATAGTACGATGACTGTCCACCATATCGAATCCAGGAAGAGGGCGCGAGCGCGCTGAGAGTAGGTCGCGTAGAGCATCAGGAGCAGGTAAGGTCAGCGATTTGGCCGTGAGTAAATCTCGTTTCGTCAGCCGAGTGACTTTACACGATAGGTACGGGCTCAGGCTTTGTCCACGAAGTGATCCGGGTGGTGCTGCGTCGATGAAGACCGAGGATATCGACTCAGCCTCTGAGCGTCTCACAGGACAGCTATGATCCGTCGGCCAATTTCGATCGGCTATCCTGTTGCTCTACTACAACCTGGATAGCTCGCCGCGCGCTATGGCTCTCTCTCCGTTGCCTCCCCTCGCATGTCTGCAAGCATTCGAAGCTAGCGCCCGTTATCTGAGCTTCACTCGCGCGGGGCAGGAACTGCACCTGTCCACCAGTGCTGTGAGTCGCCAGATATCCCAGCTCGAAGATTTCCTCGGGCGCCGGCTGTTCGTGCGGGAGCACAACACGCTAAGGCTCACACCAGCGGGGGAAACCTATGCGGTGGATGTGCGCCGCATGTTGGAGCTTTGCACTAGCGCCACGTCGAGCCTGATGGCGCGCGTAGTCAAGTCTCGCCTCACGGTGTCCTGCTCAGCCGGGCTCTCGGTATTTTGGCTCGCACCGAGAATCGGCTCGTTTATCGATGCGAATCCCGATATGGACTTGCGCATTATCGTGAGGGACCACTTCGGCGTCGTCTCGCCGGCTGAGTACGACGTGGGCATTTTCTATTTGCGCAACGCCGAGGTTCCGGGAACGCACACGCGCAAGCTCTTCGACGAAGAGGTATTTCCGGTTTGCTCACCGGCATATCTCGATGGGCGTCAACTGAAGCCAGTGGAACTGCTCTCCTGCACGCTGCTAGTTCTGGAGGACGCTGAACGTAGCTGGATGTCCTGGCACAGCTGGTTCGAACAGGCAGGGCTTGAACGACCGGCATTCAATCACACCATCATCGTCAACAGCTACCCGGTCATCGTGCAGCTCGCGGCACATGGCAAGGGCGTCGCGCTCGGTTGGAACCGCGTGATCGACCCTCTCCTCGAGCACGGCGCGCTCGTGCGGGCATCGGACTCTCACGCCACCATGGGCGGCTCATACTTTGTCACCTGGCCCTCTGAGCGCGCGGAAACACCTGCCGCCCGCCGGTTCCGCGAGTGGGTGATCGGGCAGACACTCGATCCCTGATGTCGCCGTTGCACGCCTCTGGATGCGGTTGCGTTTTTTGCAAGCGCGTTTGCGAATTTAACGTTATGCCGTCGTCACGCCAAAAATTACATTGATTGCGTGACGAATCGCGAACGCTCACCTCGCTAAACGGCAATTCAGAGAGGTCTAAATGGCAACGAGTGCATCAAACGGCATGCTGGTGGGCGAGCTGCCCATACGGACTGTGACGCGCCGGAAGGCGATTTTCGCCACTGTCATTGGGAGCGGTCTGGAGTGGTTCGACTTTTCCGGGTACGCGTTCTTCGCAGCAATCATTGGGAAATTGTTTTTCCCTGCAGGCAACGAGACCACGTCGCTGCTGCTGTCACTGGCAACCTTTGGGGTTGGCTTCGTGATGCGACCGCTCGGCGGTATCGTGTTCGGCATCTACGGCGACAAGATGGGGCGCAAGCGCGCTCTTTCGCTCGCCATGCTCATCATGGCGCTCGGCTCGGGCATCATCGCTTTCGCCCCCACGTACCAATCTATTGGCATCGCCGCACCGTGTCTTATCGTTATCGCGCGAATGTTGCAGGGACTATCTGCCGGCGGTGAAATGGGCGGCGCTACCGCGTTCCTTACCGAGCATGCTCCAGCTAATCGTCGTGCTTTCTATTCAAGCTGGATTCAGACGAGTATCGGTTTCGCCGTGGTCATTGGCAGCCTGACCGGTACCCTCATTGCGTCGAGCATGTCAGCTGATTCGCTGACCGCATGGGGATGGCGTATTCCGTTTTTCATCGGCATGCTGGTGGCCCCAGTTGGATACTACATCCGGCTGAAGATCGAGGAGACGCCGGAGTTCGTATCGGAGAAGCGCCACTCCAGCACGCCGCTGCGCGACGTCATTCGTGAGTATCCGCGCCAGGTGCTCTCCAGCTTGCTGATGGTAGTACTTTGGACTGTCTGCACGTACGTTATTCTGTTCTACATTCCGACCTACGTCGTGAAGTATCTGCACATGACTCAGCGTGAGGGTTTCACGTCGGGCGTCATTAGCGGTGTCGTGCTGATGGTCATGGCGCCCGTGTTCGGGGCGCTGTCGGATAAGGTCGGTAAGCGAAAAGTCCTGTCTGTTGCCGCACTCGTCATTCTGGTTGCGAGCTATCCGCTTTTCGCTCACCTGAATAAATCGCCCAACCTTGCCACGCTGCTGACCTTCCAGGTGATTTTCGGGGTGCTGATTGCCGCATACACCGGCCCGATTCTGGCGCTCTTCACAGAAATGCTGCCGAGCCGCGTCCGTACGACGGGATTGTCTTTGGCCTACAACGGCGCAGTGACTATCTTCGGTGGCTTTGCCGCTTTCATCATCACCTGGCTCACCCAACACACGGGCGACGCCGAGTCTGCGTCTTATTACATCATCTTCGCCGCGGTGGTCAGCTTGACCGGCATTTTGCTGACGAAGCCGTACCAGTCTTGAGGATATTCACATGAGCATGTTGGTAATCGAAGGGGTCAACGTTTTCGACCCTGCAACGATGAAGCGGCAGACGAACACCAATGTCTGCATCGCCGACGGGAAGATTGCGGCAATAGGAGAGGTACCACTATCGTTTGTCGATGCGCGCAGAATGAGCCTTCGCGGGCGTACCCTCTTGCCTGGCTTCATCGACCTGCATGTCCACGTCGTGGCGTCGAATACGAATCTGGGCGCCAACGCGGCGATGCCGAACTTCCTCGCTGCGCTTAAAACGTTGCCCATTCTTCGCGGCATGCTGAACCGCGGTTTCACTACCGTTCGCGATGCAGGTGGCGCCGACTTCGGCATGTGCGAGGCTGTCAACAGCGGCGTGCTTTGGGGCCCACGCATTCTGTCCTCCGGCAAGGCATTGTCGCAGACCGGCGGACACGGCGACTTTCGTCAGCGCAATGACAAGCTAGACGATGCCTGCGGGTGCCTGGGGCGTCAGGGTGCGATTGCCCGAGTGGTCGATGGTGTCGAGGCAATGCGCCTCGCCGTGCGTGAAGAACTCCTCAAAGGGGCCTCCCAGATCAAGATAATGGCGTCGGGCGGCGTGGCGTCGCCCAACGACCCCATTACCAACACCCAGTATTCGGAAGATGAAATCCGTGCCGCGGTTCAGGAGGCGGAGGCTGCCGGCACCTATGTGATGGCGCATGCCTACACCGCGCGTGCCGTCCGGCGCGCCGTCGAGTGCGGGGTGAGATGTATAGAGCACGGCAACCTCATCGACGAAGAGACCGCGCGTCTGCTGGCGGAGCGCGGCGTGGCGGTTGTACCCACAATCGCTACGCTCGACCGTCTCATTGAGCAAGGTCCCGCGCTTGGCTTTCCCGCTGAGTCGCTCGCAAAGATCGAGGGCGCACGCTCCGTCGGCCGGCAGGCACTTGCACTCATGGCGCGCGAGGGCGTAAAGGTCGGGTTCGGCTCGGACATGCTGGGCGAGCTGCACGCGTTCCAGTCCGACGAGTTTGCGGTTCGGGCGAAAATCGTCGGCAACGTTGAGGCCATTCGGTCGGCAACGTGCGTTGCCGCAGAAATTACGGGTGACGCAGGCCTGCGGGGAACTGTGGCCGTTGGCGCAGTGGCCGACCTCATCGTCGTCGACGGTGACCCGATTGAGGACATTTCGCTTCTGCTGGGACAGGGCGAACACATTCCCGTGGTGATCAAAGGTGGTGTGTGCATGAAAGAAGCCGGCCGACTGCTTGAGCCCGTTGCGGGGTGAGCTTATGGGTGCGCGGCGGCCGTCGCGTGCGGTAACTTCCGGGGTCGAACCACGCAATTGTTGACCGGCATCGTGTTGAAACGGAAGAGGCGTGTCACCTCAACTCCGACGCGAAAGTCGTCCTGCTTTCCAGCATTCTTTCTTGTATCGCGCCTTGCGTGGGCCTATCTTTAAGTTGCTTCTCATTCAGGAGACGGTCATGGACAGCGGCGCGGTAAGTGTGCATTTCGACAGTGGGCACCTGTTTCTCGACCTGTCCGACGGCGAGTCCGTCGAATTCCCGCTCGGATGGTTTCCCGTCTTGCAGGCAGCCACTGAATCGGAGCGCGGGCACTTTGCAATCTCTTTGGACCGCCAGCAGTTGTACTGGCCGGATCTGGATGAAGAGATGAACATCTCCGCCTTGCTTCAGTCCCTGCCGGACCGCACGCGGCACTAGCAAATCGCTTTGGAATATGACCTTGGCTGGCGCCTTGTCATGAGTGTTGCGGCTATTGTTCTTTTAATTGCTTGAAACGGCTTACTGCTCGTATTCCCGATTCAAGTAACGCTGCTCCGATCCGGCGACCATAAAAATCAGTTTTTGAAATTTATGGTCGCCGTTTCATTCCAGCGCTACTACGCCAACCCAATCAAACTAGGCCAGTAGCGTAATAAACCGCGATCACGAAAAACACGGCCATGGTCTTGATGACCGTCACCGCGAAAATGTCGCGATACGACTGACGGTGCGTCAAGCCCGTCACGGCCAGCAGTGTGATCACCGCGCCGTTGTGCGGCAGCGTGTCCATACCGCCGCTCGCCATCGCGACGACCCGGTGCAGGACTTCCATCGGAATATGCGCGGCCTCCGCGCCCTTGATAAACACGTCCGACATGGCCGCGAGCGCGATGCTCATGCCGCCTGACGCCGAGCCGGTGATACCTGCCAGCGAACTCACCGAAACGGCTGCGTTGACGAGCGGATTCGGAATGCTCTTCAGTGCGCTGCTAACGACCAGAAAACCGGGCAACGCCGCGATCACACCGCCAAAGCCGTACTCCGACGCGGTATTCAGCGATGCCAGCAGCGCGCCCGCCACCGCGGCCTTGGTGCCGGCAGCAAAGCGCTCGCGCACGCGGTTGAATGCCGTGATGACGACCATCACGATGCCGAGCAGCAATGCGCCTTCCACCGCCCAGATGGCGACCACGGCCTTGATCGTGGTCGTGACCGGCGCATGAACACCCGGCAGGATTTCCGGCGCCACGGTGTAGGTCGCGCCGTACCAGTTCGGAATCCAGCGGGTCAGCATGAAGTTCGCGACACCCACCAGCACGAGCGGCGCAAGCGCCAGCAGCGGATGCGGCAGTTGCTTCGACTCGACGCGCTCCGGTTCGTTGACGAGATCCGTGCCGTAGCCTTCGCCTTTCGCCATCGCCGCGCGGCGGCGCCATTCCAGATACGAGAGGCCGACCACGATGATGAACAGCGAGCCGAGCACGCCGAGCGTGGGCGCGGCCCACGAAGTGGTCTTGAAGAAGGTGGTCGGGATAATGTTCTGGATCTGCGGCGTACCCGGCAGCGAATCCATGGTGAACGAGAACGCGCCGAGGGCGATCGCGCCAGGCATCAGGCGCTTCGGAATATTGCTTTGGCGATACAACTCGGCGGCGAACGGATACACGGCGAACACCACCACGAACAGCGAGACGCCGCCGTAGGTGAGCAGCGCGCATACCGCGACGATCACCGCGTTGGCGCGCGAGCGGCCAATGTAGCGGATCGCGGCAGCCACGATCGACTCCGAGAAGCCGGACAGTTCAATAACCTTACCGAACACGGCGCCCAACAGGAACACCGGGAAGTAGAGCTTTACGAAGCCGACCATCTTCTCCATGAAGATGCCGGAAAAAACCGGCGCGACCGCGGCAGGGTCGGTCAGCAGAACGGCGCCGAGCGCGGCGATTGGCGCAAACAGAATGACGCTGTAGCCGCGATACGCGGCAAACATCAGAAACGCCAGCGCGGCGAGGACGATGACGAAGGACATTAAGTCTCCATAGCTTGGTTGTTCTACATGGCTGCCGTCTGACGAGCGCGACGGCACGGCGGCGGCAAATGCAGGTTTTGTGCCACGCACGCGGCAACGGCCAATTGCCTGATTTCACAGGCCGAACTGCGAAACGCGTTGCGGCCGATTGTACCCAAACGTCTCTAAAACGGGACGCAAATTGGCTGAGCATAGGCCAAACCGGGGATAAACCCTTATGCAGTATGCTTACCGTCTGTCTTGCTGGTGAGATAAGCTTGTCTACAAAATGAGACAAGCTGATTAGAACGATAGCCGGAGACAGCGACAGCATGATGAACGACTGGGCGGGACTTCCCGCCACTTACGGCGACGTACTGCGCCGTGCGATGGACTCGCTTTTCCGCACATTCGAAAATTTCAGCGAAGGCACGTTCATCGTCGATGCCGACGCGCGCGTGGTCTGGATCAACAAGCGTTATGCGGCGCGTTTTGGGTTTTCGGACCCGGAGCAGGCGATTGGCCGCGATTGCGAAGCCGTGATTCCCAACAGCCTGATGCGCGAGGTCGTGAACACCGGCAAGCCGATTCTGCTCGATATTCTGGAAACGGACCGCGAGCCGCTGGTGGTGACGCGTTTGCCGTTGAAAGACGACGCGGGAGTCACGGTCGGCGCCGTCGGTTTCGCATTGTTCGATGAGTTGAAGGCCTTGACGCCGCTGTTTTCCCACTATTCGCGCGTTCAGGAAGAGTTGATCGCGACGCGTCAGTCGCTTGCCCAGGCGCGGCGCGCCAAATATACGTTCGGCAGCTTCGTCGGCACGAGCGCGGCCGGTCTCGAAGTGAAGCGCCAGGCGCGCCGCGCGGCGCAACTCGAATCGCCTGTGCTGCTGCTCGGCGAGACCGGCACCGGCAAGGAACTGCTTGCGCATGCCATCCACGGCGGTTCGGCGCGCGCCAATCAGCCACTCGTGGCCGTCAACGTCGCGGCGATTCCCGATACCCTGCTCGAAGTCGAATTCTTCGGCGCGGCGCCCGGCGCCTACAGCGGCGCGGATCGCAAAGGGCGCGTCGGCAAGTTCGAACTCGCGAACGGCGGCACGCTGTTTCTCGACGAAATCGGCGATATGCCGTTGCCGTTGCAAGGCAAGCTGCTGCGCGTGCTTCAGGACAAGGAGTTCGAACCGCTTGGCTCGAACCGGATCGTGCGCTCGGACGTGCGGATCATCGCGGCGACTTCGGCCGATTTGCCCGCGCTGGTGGCGGCGGGCCGCTTTCGTGCCGATCTGTTCTATCGGCTGAACGTGCTGACGATCCATGCACCACCCCTGCGCGAGCGGGCGTCCGATATCGAAGCGCTTGCCTACGCCATGCTCGAAGACCTGTCCACGCAAGTGCGCGGCGGTGGTCATTTCGAATTGCAGGACGACGCGCTGCGGCTGCTGTGTTTGTATGGCTGGCCGGGCAATGTGCGCGAGTTGCGCAACACGCTGGAGCGCGCCGTGATGCTTTCCGACAGCGAACGGATCGATGCACGGGCGCTGGCTCCGTTCATCGGCCCGGCGCATGGCGGCGCGCAGCGTCCGGGCGTATCCGAGGCGGCTTCTCACGCGCAAGCGCACGCTCGAGGCGCAACGCTCGATGCGCCTGAACCGGCGTTGTGGAGCGAAGCGATGGCGGCGTTTGAAAAACGCTTCCTGATCGATGCGCTTCGCGCCAATGGCGGACGTGTGATCGATACCGCCAGCCAGATTGGCATGGGGCGCGCGACGCTCTACAAGAAGATCGCGGCATACGGCATCGAAGCGTGACAACGTCCGGCGATATCACCGACGCAGCGCAATTGCCGCGTGGCACAATCGCGGCATCGAAAAACAAGACGTGATCGGGGTTTCAAATGAAACGCAGTCTCTCCTTCTTCGCGCGCGGGGCCTGTGCAACGTTGGCGGTTGGCTTCGTGGCCGCGTTGAGCGGTTGCAGCAGCAGCGCGCCTCTGTTTCTTTCGGACGGGCGCGCAACCACGCTGGTTCAATGCCCGGCGGGCTCAGATTCGTGCTCGCAGCAGGCCAATGCGAGTTGCAATGGCGCATTCGACGTCGTGCGCCAGTCCACCGAGAACGGCACGCTTAATCTGCTCTACGCTTGCCGCGCGAAATAACAAGGTGCCGGCGCAATGCCGGCGCGACCAACACCCTGGCATGGCTTCCTTATAGCTTGTGCGACAACAGGCGGTGCATATCTCTTTGGTAGCGCGGATTTCATCCGTGTCTTGCCGGCTCATTCGGCTATCACTTCCAGACTGTGACAATAGACGTATGACCGTCATAAAGATCTGCGTCTAATTGCTGCCCGCCATGGCATCCATCATGCGTATTGGATATACGCTCCGCGTTTTTTGATTAATTCCCGTGCCGCGCGCGATATTAAAAACACCCCCGATTTTTCCCGTTGCGTGGAGTCAGTGCGGCACCCAACGGAACGTGAATTTTAATGGCAGTACTCTTTTTCTCACGGGTTCGAGGCTCAAGCGGCTAGAAGGTTTTGCCGGTTTTGGGTTGACTGGAAAAACCGTCAGGCAGGATTTTCCGCCTCTCGCAAAACCCGGCGACATTACGGCACGCTTCATGCTACTGAAATAGTTCAACGAGTATTCCGGGGATCGCAATGAATCATCACCAACTCGAAAAAGATATTGAGCATCTTGAACACGTAATTTCACATATTTCCGCTGAAGACCGCATCCCGTTGTCATATTGGCGCAGCCGTCTCGATTCGGTTTCCCTCGCGGCACTGGTGCCGGCGCAGGCGAACCGCGTCAAACGGCTCAATGCCGTGCTGCTTGCGCTCGAGGAACGGCTGAAGGCTTAAAACACCCTCCACGTCGGAAAACCGTAGTGTCGCCTTCGGTCAGGTAACGTTTTCTGCAAAAATAAGGGAACGTAACGTCTACCTCAGGACCACCATGCAACCAGCAGGACTTTGCGCGTCGCGGCTGACGGCGCTCACCCACGCCATGCAAGGCTATGTGGATCGCGGCGAAGTGGCCGGTGTGGTCTCGATGGTGTGGCGGCGCGGCGAGACCGGCTATTTCGAGGCACTCGGCTGGCGTGACGACGCCGCGCAACTGCCCATGGAGCGCGATACGCTGTTTCGCATCGCGTCCATGACCAAACCGGTGACCAGCGCCGCAATCCTGATGCTGATCGAGGAGGACAGGCTCGCGCTCGACACGCCGGTTTCTTCCTGGTTGCCGGAACTCGCGGCACCGCGCGTGCTGCGCGACCCGGGTGGTCCGCTCGACGACACCCATCCGGCCAACGCGCCGCTCACCGTGCTCGATCTGCTGACGCACCGCGCCGGCTTCGCCTATCACTTCACCGCGACAGGGCCGCTGGCCGAGGCTTACGCGGCCGCCTTCAACGGTCTCGATGCCCGTGCGGATGCCAACGGGTGGCTGGCGCGCGTCGCGCCGTTGCCGCTGATGTTCCAGCCGGGCTCGCGCTGGCATTACGGTATCGCGACCGACGTTCTCGGTGTGCTGATCGAGCGCGTGAGCGGCATGCCGCTCGGCGAGTTTTTCCGGACGCGGATTTTCGAACCACTGGGCATGCGCGATACCGCGTTCTGGGTGCCTGACGCGCAACTCACGCGCCTCGCCACGGCGTACGGAATCGACCCGGGCACGCGCCGGCGGGTGGTCGAGGACCACCCGGCGTCGAGCCGCTGGGCCAATCCTGGCCGGTTCCAGAGCGGTGGCGGCGGGCTTGTTTCGACGGCGCAAGACTATCTGCAATTCGCGCGGCTGCTGCTCGGACGCGGACGGGTCGGCACGGCGCGTTTGCTGTCGCATCGTTCGGTCGATCTGATGCGCTCGAATTTCCTCACGCGCGACCAGCGCCGCGTGCCCGCCTTCGGACATGTGATGTGGGCAGGGCAGGGTTTCGGCCTCGGCGTATCCATCGTCGACGATCCGGCGCAGCAGTTGCCGCACGGCTACCGTTCGGTGGGTTCGTTCGGCTGGCCGGGGGCATATGGCACGAGCTGGTTCGCCGATCCCGTGGAAGAGCTGATCGGCCTGATGCTGATTCAGCGGCGCTCCATCGAGCCGTTTTCCATGGCAATCGACTTCGAACGCCGCGTGTACGATGCTATTGACGACTGAGTGAACTGGCAGGGGATGCTGAGCCGGCGCTCTCGGACCGCGAGCAGTGACGGGCCTCTCTATCCGGCGCTTTATGCATCTGATAGTGTCCGCACTTCAGTTCGTCAAATCGACCGGAGCAACCGTCATGGCCTCTTACAAACAGTTGACTGCCCAGCTCGAAAAACTCCACAAGGAAGTCGCGGCGGCCCGCGAAAAGGAAATCGCGGCGGCGATCGCCGAGATCAAGCAGAAAGTGGCCGAATACGACCTGACCGCGGAAGAACTGGGTTTCACGAGCAAGCGTACCGTGAGCCGCAAAACAGCTTCGGTCGCCAAGTATCGCAACCCGAAGACCGGTGAGACCTGGAGTGGCCGCGGCCGGTCGCCCGCCTGGCTCGCGGGCAAGAATCGCGAGCGCTTTCTGATCGAGAACTGACTCGCATCGGCGCATGGCGTGTTCACTGGCGGCGTGCCGGATTGTCTAAAGTGATGTTGCGAGAAGTTTTTCTCGCACCGTCACGCAAGTCCCGAAAACGCTCACCTTTCGTTTTCACCTGGAGCGTGAGCCACGAACCCGGCTGCGTCGCTCGCCTCGGCGGCATTGCTTCGGTGAGCCTGGTTTTGTCGTGTGCCGCACCGTGTGGCCGGCTCGTCCTTGCCACTTGCCGCGTCTGACCCTTTTCATCTGAAACCCGCGCCAGCCTTTGCTAGCAGCCGTTCCCAGGCTCTGCGAAGGATCGCGTCTGCACGTGCTTCGAGCCTGTTCCGTTGTTCCCGCCATGGCTTGCACTTCGTTGAACTTCGCTTGGCAGGTGCGCGGATGATCTTCGGCATGCTCACCTTTCGCCGTGCGCCGCGGCACACCGGCGAGGGTCCCGAAAACGCTCACCTTTGCGTCCGCCGCCAGACAGCGGCCGCTGTGCTCGGGACTAACCCGGAGTTGAGTTCCTCTCATACCCTGGATCAAAACTCATCGATACATGGTCACGGAGGCTGAACGTCACAATCGGTCATCCACTCAACCTCAACGGAAGAACCATGAGCGCATCGACGGACAAACAACTCTTTATTGGCGAAGGATTCGAAGGCCCGGGCGTTAACCTCGCGCACATCAACGTGCTGGTCGGCCCGCGCAACGGCCCCGCAGGGCAGGCCTTCGCCACGGCATTGGCGACGCCTTCGGCGGGTCACGCGCCGTTCGTCGTGATCGCGCGTCCGGGCGTGCCGACCAAGCCGCTGACGCTGTATGTGAACAAGGCGCAGATCGGCAGCGATTTCCACGGCAACGCAACGTGGGGTGCTTCGCAAGCCGGCATCGCGAAGGCGGTGGCCGAGTCGCTCGAGAACGGCACGTTGCCGCCGGAAGCGGAAAACGATTGGGTGGTCGTGTCGGCGAACTGGGTCAATCCGTCCACGGACGACCTCGACGCCGTGTTTGAAAACAACTACCGCGCGTGCAAGAACGCGATTCTCGCGGCGATGAAAGGCCTGCCGCATCGCGACGAAGTGTTCGCCGCCGCGCGCGAAGTATCGAATCCGTTCTATACCCCGAAACAACGTTAATTGCGTGCGGCGCGGTCCGGCCGGCGCCCAGACGCCGGCGACCGCCCGCTCAGCCTGAACCGATCAGGAAGGAGACAAGCACTATGGAATATGTCCGCCTTGGCCAATCTGGCCTGAAGGTGTCGCGTCTGTGCCTCGGCACGATGAACATGGGCACGCCGCAATGGAAGCCGTGGATTTTCGACGAAGCGCAAAGCGAGCCGATCGTCCGTCATGCGCTCGAAGCAGGCGTCAATTTCATCGACCTCGCCGATTTCTATTCGACCGGCGTGGGCGAAGAAGTGGTGGGCCGCATTCTGAAGCGGATCGCCCGCCGCGAGGAAATCGTCGTGACGACCAAGGTCGGCTATGACATGGGTGCGTATCAGAACGCCGGCGGCCATTCGCGCAAGCACATCATGGATGGCATCGACGGTTCGCTCACGCGCCTCGGCATGGATTACGTCGACGTCTACATGCTGCATTACTTCGACGTGAATACGCCGGTCGAAGAAACCATGGGAGCGCTCAACGATATCGTGCGCGCTGGCAAGGCCCGCTATATCGGCGTATCGACCATGTACACGTGGCAGTTCGCGAAGATCATGCAGGTCTGCGATCGCAATGGCTGGCACAAGCCGATCAACATGCAGTTGCAGCTGAACCTGGCCTATCGCGAGGAAGAGCGCGAAATGATTCCGTACTGCCAGGATCAGGGCGTGGGCGTTTCCGTGTTCAGCCCGCTCGCGCGTGGGTTGCTGACCAGCGATCCGCAATCGACCCGCAATCAGACGGACTTCTTCACCGCGCAAATGTACGGCGACACGGCCTCGCGTGAGATCGCCGCTTCGGTGGCGCGCGTGGCAGCACGGCGTGGCGTGTCGCCGGCGCAAATCGCGCAGGCCTGGGTGCTGAACCACGGCGGCGTGGCGAGCATGCTGGTTGGCGCGGATACGCCGGCGCAGTTCGACAGCGCGCTCGCCGCACTCGGCACGACGCTCTCCGCCGATGAACTTTTCGAACTCGAACGCAACTACACGCCGTGCGATCTGATCAACGACTACACGGCGGGCAAGCGTATTGCGCGCGAGCCGCGGTTGGCACAAGGCACGTTTGTCGAAACGCTGGAGAACGCGGCATGAACGAATTTCTCCGCACAGGCCACTACATCGGCGGAGAGTGGTGCGAGAGCGCCAGCACGTATGCCGTGCTGAATCCCGCGACGGGCGAGGTGATTGCCAACGTCGCGAAAGGCGGCGCGGCGGAAACGCTGCAAGCTGTCGCAGCGGCTGAGCGCACTTTTCCGGCATGGCGTTCGCTGACCGCCAAAGAGCGCGGCGCTCGTGTCAGGCGCTGGGGCGAGCTGATGCTCGAGAACCGCGACGCGCTCGCCGAACTGATGACGCTCGAGCAAGGCAAGCCGCTTGCCGAAGCACGCGGCGAAGTCGGCTATGCGGCCAGCTTCCTCGAATGGTTCGCTGAAGAAGCGAAGCGTGCGTACGGCGACGTGATTCCGAGCCCCAATCCGAACGCGAAGATCATCGTGACGCGCGAACCGGTCGGCGTGGTCGCGGCAATCACGCCGTGGAATTTCCCGCTTGCCATGATTACGCGCAAGGCCGGTCCCGCGCTCGCGGCCGGTTGCACGATGGTGCTCAAGCCGTCGGAAGAGACGCCGTTGTCTGCGTTCGCTCTCGCGGTGCTGGCCGAGAAGGCGGGCATTCCGGCCGGCGTGTTCAATATCGTTTCCGGCGATGCGGTCGCAATCGGCGGCGCGCTCACGGAATCCGAGGTGGTGCGCAAGCTGTCGTTCACCGGCTCGACGCGCGTCGGCAAACTGCTCGCGAAGCAGTCGGCGGACACGTTGAAGAAGCTCTCGCTCGAACTCGGCGGCAATGCGCCCTTCATCGTATTCGACGACGCAGATATCGATGCCGCCGTGCAAGGCGCGATGGCGTCGAAGTTCCGCAACACCGGGCAGACGTGTGTGTGCGTGAATCGCTTCTACGTGCAGGACGGCATCTACGATGCGTTCACGTCCGCGCTGACGCAAGCGGTGCGCAAGATGCGGGTTGGCAACGGCTTGCAGGGCGAGTTCGAACAAGGTCCGTTGATCAATCAGGCGGCGCTGAAGAAGGTCGAAACGCACGTTGCCGACGCGTTGCAAAAGGGCGCGAAGATTTTGACCGGCGGCAAACCGCACGCGCTCGGCGGCACCTTCTACGAACCGACCGTTCTGACGGATGCGACCGCCTCCATGCTGATCGCCGGAGAGGAAACATTCGGCCCGGTCGCAGCGTGCTTCCGCTTCAAGACCGAAGAGGAGGCCATTGCGGCGGCGAACGATACACCGTTCGGTTTGTCGGCGTATTTCTACACCCGCGATCTGGCGCGCGCATGGCGCGTGGGCGAAGCGCTGGAAAGCGGCATGGTGGGCATCAACGAAGGCATTCTGTCCACGGAAGTCGCGCCGTTCGGTGGCGTCAAGCAGTCCGGTCTCGGCCGCGAAGGCTCGAAGTACGGGCTCGATGAATACACCGAGCTGAAGTACATGATGATGGGCGGCCTCGGACGCTGATCTTCAAACCGCCCGGCCGCCGTATGGCATGAGTGCGCATGCCATGCCGGCGGACGGCGCAATCGGGAGCAATCGGGCGTGACCGGCAGCACGCCCGATTGCTCGGCGATCCGTACCAAATGCAGGAGACAGCTTGAGCAATCAGAATACGCAAGCGGCCGCGCTTGGCCTTACCCCCACTGTATCGCCGGCATCAGTGGCCTCGCATGGCCTCATTTCTCTCGACGACGTTCCGCTCAACGCCTTTCACGTCAAGATCGCCGGATTGACGTTCGGCGCGCACTTTACCGAAGGCTTCGCGCTCGGCACGATTGGCTATGCACTTGCTTCGATGAATCGGCAGATGCCGCTCGACGCGTTCTGGATGGGCATGATCGGCAGCTCGGCGCTGATGGGTATTTTCCTCGGCAGTCTCCTGTTCGGCTGGCTGTCGGACCGCCTGGGACGACAGAAGATCTTTCTGCTGAGCTTTCTGATCATCACCGCAGCCGCATTCGCGCAGTTCTATGTGCGCTCGCCACTCGAATTGTGTTTCCTGCGGATGCTGATCGGCTTTGGCATGGGCGGCGATTTCGCCGTGGGCCACGCGATCCTCGCGGAATTCTCGCCGCGCAAGCATCGTGGCACCTTGCTCGGCTCGTTCAGCGTGGTGTGGACGGTCGGTTATGTGGCGGCCAACGTGCTCGGCCTGCATTACGCCGACACATCGCCGGATGCGTGGCGATGGTTGCTGGCGTCGGCGGGCATCCCGGCTTTGATTGTTCTTGTGTTGCGCATGGGCACGCCGGAATCGCCGCGCTGGCTGCACGGCAAAGGCCGCGTCTCGGAGGCCAAGGCAATTGTGCTGAAGCATTTCGGCGCGAACGTCACCCTTGACGGTGGTCACGACGAGCACACGCACGCGGCGGGTGGCTTCAAGCGTCTGTTCAGACAGGATCTGATCCGCCGGACGATTTTCAATTGCGCGTTCTTCGTGTGCCTCGTCATTCCGTATTTCGCCATCTATACGTTCTTGCCGACCATTCTGAAGGCGATTCACTTGAACAACGATTCGGGTGCGGATTTTCTGCTAAACGGGTTTCTCGTACTCGGTGCGCTGATCGGTATCTGGCTGACAATCAAACTGCCGCGGCGCGTGTTCCTGATTGGTTCATTCGCGGTGACGTGCGTCTCGCTGATCGCCTTGAGTGTGCTGCCGGAGTCAGCAACCGTAGGCATCATCGTCGCGTTCGCGATTTTTACGCTGACCATGTCGGCGTTTTCGAATCTCGTCGGCGTGTTTCCGCCGGAGTGTTTTCCTACCGAGGTGCGGGCTTGCGGCGTGGGTCTCGCGATTGCGTGCAGCCGTCTTGGCTCGGCGGTCGGGACGTTTCTGCTGCCGCTCGGCATCCTGCATCTGGGTTTCCATGCCACGATGATGGTGCTCGCCGCGGTACTGCTGATCGGCATGGTGGTGTCGATTGCGTGGGCGCCTGAGACGAAGCATCTGACGCTGAACGAAGCTAGCGGAGGCTAAACCGGTCCAACAGGGGAAGCAAAACGGCGCGTGGCTCAACCACGCGCCGATGCTTCCGGGCGGCCCTTTCCACCCTCGGCCGTCCCTGGACGTGTATCATTCGTTCCCTGCGCTGTTCTGCGCTGGCGATTCCCGTATTGTCGAACGCTTGTTCGTGACCTGTTTCCGACGCGGCCGAGTTGCCACTGTGATGCGGGTTCCAGCCCAATTCCCGCAGCTCGACGCCGCCGCGCAAGGCGCGGCACACCGGCCGCCACAAGCCGCCGGGAACCGCCCGAACCCCTATCCGTGACCGCCAGACCCGATGTCAGTCTCCGAACTCAAACGCCGCCGCACCTTCGCGGTCATTTCCCACCCGGACGCGGGTAAGACCACGCTCACGGAAAAGCTGCTGCTGTTCTCCGGCGCGATTCAGATCGCCGGTACCGTGAAGGGCCGCAAGAGCAATCGCTACGCGACGTCCGACTGGATGGAGATCGAAAAGCAGCGCGGCATTTCGGTGGCGAGCTCGGTGATGCAGTTCGAGTACGGCGACGCCGTCATCAACCTGCTCGACACGCCGGGCCACGAAGACTTCTCCGAAGATACCTACCGCGTGCTGACCGCGGTCGACGCCGCCGTGATGGTGATCGACGGCGCCAACGGTGTCGAAGCGCAAACGCTGAAGCTGCTCGAAGTCTGCCGCAGCCGCAAGACGCCGATCGTCACCTTCATCAACAAGCTCGACCGCGAAGTGCGCGAGCCGCTCGAACTGCTCGACGAAATCGAGCAGCACCTGGGCGTAGCCGCCGTGCCGTTCACGTGGCCGATCGGCATGGGCAAGGAATTCCAGGGCGTCTACGACGTCCAGCGCGATCAGGTGCGCCTGTTCCGCGCAGGACAAGACAAAGCGGGCGGCGAGGTCGAAACACTGCAGGCACTGAGCGACGAGGAGGGCGAGCGCCGCTTCGGCCATAGCTGGGTCAAGGCGAAGGAAGAAATCGATCTGATCACCGGCGCGACGCCCGACTTCGACCGTGAGCAGTTCCTGGCCGGCCAGCAGTCGCCGGTGCTGTTCGGTTCGGCGATCAACAACTTCGGCGTGAAGGAAATTCTCGACGCGCTGGTCGATCTGGCGCCGCCGCCGTCCATGCGCATGACGGTGCAGCGTCCGGTGATGCCGGACGAGCCGAAGTTCACAGGCGTCGTATTCAAGGTGCAGGCGAACATGGACCTGGCGCACCGCGACCGCGTGGCGTTCATTCGCGTGTGTTCGGGGCGCTTCGAGCGCGGCATGGCCGTCAAGGTGACGCGTTCGAACAAGACCTTCCGTGCCAACAACGTGGTGACGTTCCTGTCGCAGCGTCGTGAAACCGTGAGCGAGGCATACCCGGGCGACATCATCGGTATCCCGAATCACGGCACGTTAAGTCTCGGCGATACGCTGACCGAAGGCGAACTGCTGCAGTTCGTCGGCCTGCCGTTCTTCGCGCCGGAAATTTTCCAGACCGTGGAAGTGGTCGACCCGATGCGCGCGAAACAGCTCGGCGAAGCGCTCAAGCAGCTCGGCGAAGAAGGCGCGATTCAGGTGTTCCGCCCGGAAGTGGGCGGGCTGATGATCCTCGGCGCGGTCGGCCAACTGCAGTTCGAAGTGGTGTCGCACCGCTTGTCGACTGAATATAAGGTCGACGTGCGCATGGCGCCGGCGCGTTATCGCCTGTCACGCTGGGTAACTTGCGACGATGCAGCGGAATTGCGCCGCTTCACCGATTCGTACGCGGCGCGGATCGCGCTCGATGCGTCGGACGCACCGACGTATCTGGCTTCGCACGTGTCTGAAATCGAAGTCGCGCAGAAGGCCTGGCCGAAGATCGTGTTCAACGAACTGCGCGAGCATTCCGGCGCGCCGTTCAGGAAGTCGATGTAGGTTCTCGCGCGAGGAACCGCTAGGTAAAGTAAAAAGAAAAGGCCCCGTTTGTCACAAACGGGGCCTTTTCCTTTCAGAAGCGCCTCGGCTAACGCTCAGCCTGCTCCGGGCACGCCAGCTTCAACACCTCTTCCCTCAACCACCCAGCAAGCGCCTGCACATGTTCGAGCCCCACATGGCGCTCCGGGATATCCAGCCAGTAACCGAACGGCCCGCTTACCTCGACATCGGAAAACAGGGCGAGACGGCCGTCCGCCAGTTCCTCGATGATCATGTTCCGGTCGACGACCGCGAGCCCGGCGCCTTTAACCGCCGCGCGAATAGCCTGTTCCAGCGTCGAAAACTCGATGCCGTTTTCCGCGTAACGCGCGGGCAGGCCGGCTTTCGCCAGCCAGTTCGGCCACAGTTCGAGCCGCGCGTCGTTGTACAGCACGTGCAGCGCCGGCATCCGCTCGAGCAGCACGTCGAGCGGTTGGTCGAGCAGACGCGGCACGCCGACGAGCACGTGGCGCTCCATCATCAGCAATTCGGAGTGTGTGTCGGGCAGAGCCTCGCGGCCAAAGCGGATCTGGCAATGGCAGTCGGCGTTCGCATCGGTCCGAACGGAGAGTTCGACGTCGGGCAACTCCACGGCGAGTGAACCCAGCCGCGGCGAAAACCATTGCGTCGCGAAAGTGGGCGGCACGGCGAGCACGAGGCGCCGCCGGCCGTTGGCTGCCGTGATCTGGCGAAAGCCGCGCTCAATCGTATCGAAGGCCTCGGACAGGCAAGGCAGCAATTGCAGACCCGCCGGCGTCAGGCGGATGCCTTTGTGATCGCGCTCGAACAGCTTCGCGCCGAGCGATTCTTCGAGCAGTTTGATTTGCCGGCTCACGGCCCCTTGGGTCACGCACAGCGCAATGGCCGCGCGGTTGAAGCTCATGTGCCGGGCTGTCTCTTCGAAAAAGCGCAACGCGATCAGCGATGGCAATCGCCGCATAAATCACCTTCTGTGTTTCTTTTAGTCATCCGGGGTCCGGCCGCTAGCGTAGCGACATGACGATTGTCGCATTTACGCC
This sequence comes from Paraburkholderia sp., assembly GCA_036383775.1. Lineage (GTDB taxonomy): Bacteria > Pseudomonadota > Gammaproteobacteria > Burkholderiales > Burkholderiaceae > Paraburkholderia. Next base: position 28,950 of record DASVNP010000026.1, read on the forward strand.
CGTTTTATTGCTTGATCCCGATAACAAATATCCGCGGCGCGCGCCTCACGGGCGCGAGCACAATGTGCAGCATGTCATTCCATCGAGTTGACGCGCCGCGCAAGTGCCCGACTTCGCCTATGCTGACGAAGACGCGCGCCTTGCCACCGGGCCGGCGCGCCTTCCCCGTCTTCGGAGCGCCCGTGACCGTTCGCAATCTCGACGCCTTGTTCCGTCCCAAATCCGTCGCCGTGATCGGCGCGTCCGAGCGGCCCGGCAGCACCGGCGCGATGGTGTGGGCGCGCGTGCTGGAAGGGGGCTTCGAGGGCCCGCTCTGGCCGGTCAACCCGAAGTACGAAACGCTCGGCGGCCACGCCGTGATCGGCGACCCCGGCGACTTGCCGCAAGCGCCCACCGTCGCACTGATCTGCACGCCACCGGCTACTTGGCCGGGGATCATCCACAAGCTTGGCGGGTTGGGCACGCGCGCGGCGATTATCGTCGGCGAGGTGCGCAGTGATGAGGACCGGCTCGCGCTGCGGCATGCCCTGTCGGCGGCACGGCCGCATCTGCTGCGCATTGTCGGGCCGGGCAGTCTCGGCGTGGTCTCGCCGGCGCTGCGCGCCCATCTGGGCGCGCCGTCGTGCACGGTCAAGGCGGGCGGCGTGGCGTGGGTGTCGCAGTCCAACGCGCTGACCAATGCCGTGCTCGGCTGGGCGCACGCGCGCGGGCTCGGTTTTTCGCACGCGGTTGCACTCGGCGGCGAGGCGGACGTGGACGCGGGCGACGTGCTCGACTATCTGGCGAGCGACCCCGGCACGCGCGCGAT
>DASVNP010000027.1:0-3022 GCA_036383775.1 Paraburkholderia sp.
TTGTTCTGGTTAACTTATAGCCGACAATATGCCCGAATCCTCTTCCCAATGTGTCCGAGGATCAATGCCCGGAAGAGAAACGATGGTTGCGCCGTTCACTCCCAGATCTTCCATTCCCAAGCCCTCACGCAGCGGCGCCACCCGCCGCAGCGCGGTCGGCCTGATTCTGGGTGCCCCGCTCGTGGCCGGCTGTGCCGGCCTACAGTCTCCATTCGGCGGTGAGCAGCCTGCCGCCGGTCCGCAACAGCAGCCGTCGGCGGTCGGAAGCGGTCGGGTCAAGGTCGGCCTGCTGTTGCCGTTGTCTGCGGCTGGCAACGCCGGGGTTGCCGCGCAGTCGATGCGCAACGCCGCCGAACTGGCACTCGCGGAATTTCAGAATCCGAACATCCAGCTTCTGATCAAGGACGACAGCGGCACGGCGCAGGGTGCGCAGCAAGGCGCGCAGCAGGCGGTCGACGAAGGTGCCGAGATCATTCTCGGGCCGCTGTTTGCGCAGTCGGTGCCGGCCGCCGCACAGGTTGCCCGCAACCGCGGCATCCCGGTGATCGCGTTCTCGACAGACTCGAGCGTCGCCGGGCGCGGCGTCTATCTCCTGAGCTTTCTGCCCGAGTCCGATGTCAACCGCATTGTCGATTATGCCGCCGGCACCGGAAAGCGATCCTTCGCGGCATTCCTGCCCGAGAACGCCTACGGAAATGTGGTCGAGGTTGCGTTCAAGCAGGCGGTCGCGCGCAAGGGTGGCCGCATCGTCGCGTTCGAGAAGTACGGCGCGGATCGGACGCAGAGCGCGGCGGCGATCGCGCAGGCCTTGGCGTCTGCGGACTCACTGTTGCTGGCCGATGACGGTGACGCGCTGGTTAGCGTCGCGGACACGCTGGCTTCAAGCGGCGCTGATCTGAAGCGCGTGCAGCTGCTCGGCACCGGTTTGTGGGATAATCCTCGCGTGTTCGTCAACGCCAACTTGCGTGGCGGACTTTATGCAGCGCCGGACCCTTCCGGCTTTCGCGGCTTTTCGGCGCGCTATCGCGCCAAATACGGGGGGGACCCGGTTCGCACCGCGACGCTGGCCTATGACGGCGTTGCGCTGATCGCGGCTCTGGCGCGAACGCAGGGCGGCCAGCGTTTCTCGCCGGACGTCCTCACCAATTCCTCGGGCTTCGCCGGCATCGATGGGCTGTTTCGATTCCGTGCCGACGGCACCAACGAACGCGGTCTTGCGGTGATGCGCGTCGGCCCGGGTGGCGGCGCGATCGCGGCGGGTTCGCCGAAGAGTTTCGGGGCGTAGCAAGATCTGAAGTTTTTGCGCAACCTCTCAACACCGTCATTGCGAGGAGCATTTGCGACGAAGAAATCCAGTCTTGCTTGTTGCCTCTGGATTGCTTCGCTTGCGCTCGCAATGACGAAGCTCAGGATTACGCCGCCAAATCCGCGACCACGGCGTCCAGCACCGGAAAACCCTGCATCGTCACGCGCACGCGGCCGTCGGGATCGACGGTGATCGCGCCTTCGTCGCGCAGGATCTCGATGCGCCGTGGATCGAGTCCGCGCCCGGACAGCGCCTTGTAGCGCGCCGGGTCGATGCCTTCCGCAAGCCGCAAGCCCATCAGGAGATATTCGTCGGCGCGCTCTTCGCTGTTGAGCAGATCGTCGGTCATGACGCCATGGCCCTGCGCCTCGACGCGCATCAACCAGGTCTCGGGGCGTTTCTCGGTGGCGATGGCGTGGCGGATGCCGTCGATGTCGATGCGGCCATGGGCGCCGGGACCAATGCCGGCATATTCCTGGCCCCGCCAGTAAACCAGATTGTGCTTGCACTCCGCGCCGGGCCGCGCGTGGTTGGAAATCTCGTAGGATGGCAGGCCGAGTTTGGCGCACACGTCCTGCGTCACATCGTAAAGCGCGCGTGCAACGTCCTCGTCCGGAATTTTCAGCTTGCCCGCCGCATGCAGACCGAAAAACGGCGTCTCCGGCTCGATGGTGAGCTGATACAGCGACAGATGTTCGGCGGCTTCCGCCACCGCGAGCTTCAGTTCGTCTTCCCACATCGCGGGCGTCTGGTCGGGCCGCGCATAGATCAGGTCGAACGAATAGCGCTCGAATGCCGAGCGTGCGATGGCAACCGCATCGAGCGCCTCGCGCGCGGTGTGCAGCCGACCCAACGCTTTCAATGAGGCGTCGTCCAGCGCCTGCACGCCGAGCGAAACCCGGTTCACGCCTGCGGCACGATAACCCTTGAAGCGCGTGGCCTCGACGCTGGTTGGATTGGCCTCCAGTGTCACCTCGACATCACGGGCAACATTCCAGTGCCGGGCGATGGAATAGAGAATCGCGCCGACCGTCTGCGGCTGCATCAGCGACGGCGTGCCGCCGCCGAGAAAGATCGATGTGACTTCACGGCCGGGTGTGCGCGCGGCGGTGGTTTCAATTTCGCGCTCGAACGCGCGCGCGAAACGAAATTCGTCGATCGGTGCGTAACGCACATGGCTGTTGAAGTCGCAATACGGACACTTCGACAGGCAGAACGGCCAGTGGACGTAAACACCGAAGGCTGTGGGAGGATGAGTCATTAACTCCACATTAAGCATTTACGCGCGCGGCGGCACGCTCTTTTCGATTTTCGCCTGTGCTTAATTCGTTACAATTTTAGCGATCTGGAACAGGACCGCAGAGATCAGGAACGAGGCGCGAGGCACATCTGCGCGAGTTTCACGAACGCCTTGGCGCGGTGGGACAGTCCCAGACCATGCGGCGGCAGGCCGTGCTTCTCGATGCTGGTCATTTCGCCAAAGGTACGCGCATGGCCGTCCGGCAGAAATGCCGGATCGTAGCCGAAGCCGGCGCTGCCGCGCGGCGGCCAGACCAGCGTGCCATCGGCGCGCGCCTCGACCTCTTCAAGATGCCCGTCGGGCCATGCAACACACAGCGCGGAGACGAAATGCGCGGTTCGCTGCGCGGGCTCTTTCGCGCCGCGCTCCTGCAGCAGGCGCTCGATCTGCGTCATCGCGGCGATAAAATTCTTGTC
>DASVNP010000028.1:0-27766 GCA_036383775.1 Paraburkholderia sp.
AAATTACGGATAGGTCCGTTTGGGTGTTGGCCTTTCCTTGAATTCAAGCAAAGGCCAAAACCCTAAGCACACCGACAAAAAACCAACCCCGCCGATCAGGCAAAAAAACTACAGCCTGAACTTCCCGACCATCACCTTCAACCCCTTCGCCTGATCATCCAACGACCTGGCAGCAGCAGTAGCCTCCTCCACCAACGCCGCATTCTGCTGCGTCCCGGAATCCATCTGCGTCACAGCAAGATTGATCTCCTCGATCCCAGCACTCTGCTCGGAAGAAGCCGCAGAAATCTCCCCCATGATGTCGGTCACCCGCTTCACCGCCTTGACAACCTCATCCATGGTCTGCCCAGCATCCTGGGCCAACGTCGACCCATTGCTCACCCGTTCCACAGAAGTACTGATCAACCCTTTAATCTCCTTCGCAGCAGCAGCACTCCGCTGAGCCAGATTCCGAACCTCCGCGGCCACCACCGAAAACCCGCGCCCCTCCTCACCAGCCCGCGCAGCCTCCACCGCCGCGTTCAAAGCAAGAATGTTGGTCTGAAAAGCAATCCCTTCGATCACACCAATAATGTCGCCAATACTGCGCGCGCTATCGTTGATGTCGTTCATCGTCGCGACGACGCGGCTCACCACCGCTCCGCCCTTCTCCGCGATTTCCGAGGCATTATTGGCCAACGTGCTCGCCTGCTTCGCATTGTCCGCATTCTGGCGCACCGTCGACGTCAACTGCTCCATGCTGCTCGCCGTCCGCTCGAGCGCCATCGCCTGCTGCTCGGTCCGCTGCGACAGGTCCAGGTTGCCCATCGATATCTCGCTCGACGCCGTCGCGATCGCATCCGCGCTGGACGCAATGTCGGCCACCGTCGTCGCAAGGCCACTTTGCATGTCGTGCAGCGCGAACAGCATGCTCGACTTGTCCTTGCGGCCCAGCGCGATCTCATTCGACAAGTCGCCCGCGGCGATCCGGCTGGCAATTTCCTTCGCGTACGCGGGCTCGCCGCCGAGCTGGCCGCCCAGGCGCCGCACCACCCATTCGCTAATCCCGAACGCCAGCGCGATCAGGCCGGCGGTCATCACCGCGATCATCACGAACGACGAATGGTAGATAAACCCCGACGCCTCGATGGTCGCCTTGGCGGCCGTGCCGCGCTCCGCGACCAGTTCGTCGACGAGCTTTTCGAGCTTGCCGGTTTCGACTAGCAGCGAGACGTCATTCGTGCCGACCTGCCAGTTCATTTGCGACAGGTCGAGCGGCTGCGCTTTCACGAGCGTCACGAAATCGCGCAGATGTCCGCTCCACACCGCGACGGCAGCGGCAAATTTCTTCTGCTCGTCGACGGCCTTGGCGTCGGACGTGTCGACGTACTGCTGCAACTTGGCATTTTCCGCGGCAAGACCGCTCAGGCCATGGTCGATGTCGGCGCCGAGATCGTCACGCTCCTTCGCCGTCGAGGCGGTGAGCAGCATTTTTTGCGCGCGGCTCGCGCGCAGCATGTAGCCGCGTGCTTCTTCAGCCGCGCGGCTCGCCACGTGGCCCTGAACATAGATGGAACTGGCCGACGCGTTCAGACGGCTGATCTGGGTCAGCGAGAACACGCCAATCAGAAGCGTGCCGATCAACAGCACGGCAAACGCAAGGCGCAACATTGTCTTCACCGACAAGCCCTTGAGCTTCACGCGCGAGCGCCCGGCCTGTCCCTGCGGCGGCAGGTTGCCTGCCGCGTCGTCCTCCGGTACAAACCCCGCACCTTTGCGGCTGCCCAGCGAAACTGCTTTCATATTCCCCGTCTCCACGTCCGAATCTGCCGGAAAGGTCTGTTCCGGCATTGCTGCTTTTCTCTCCGGGTCTACGGCACGAACGTCCGCGATCTTTAGCGTCGCGCGCGCGATATGCCACCCGGTCCTCGGCGCGCCGCTTTGTAAGCTTCGCGCCCGCGACCGTTTTATACACGGCCAAAAATCCTCGAATCGGAATGATTAAATGACTTGCCGGCGAGGCATCGCTATGGCAGGCAATAGGCTCGACGCACTGCCAAGGTGCGTTCGGCACCCGGATTCGGCGCAGCGGAACAGGCCTGTCGCGACTGGACATGTCCGATTCTCGACAAAACTTGTCCTTACAATTCACTCAAGCCACTGTAAAGTTCGATTAATGTCTGTAAGTACTGAATGACGCGACGAAATGTCGCGGCACCTCGGCATCTGAAACACGAACGAGCGGGCAGCCGGCGCATGTAGCATCGCCACGCCGGCGACGCCGGATCCAGCCCCGTCACTCAATTCTTCTCTCTCAACTAGCGTATGGAAACGAGCCTCGACAAAAGCGCCCTCGCCGGCACGCCAGCCGGAACCGGAAGCGCCACCGCCCAGCCCGCCGCCAAAGTCCAGCGCACGGTCTATTCCGTGCTCGGTGCGATCAGCTTCTCGCACCTGCTCAACGACATGATCCAGTCGTTGATCCTGGCGATCTACCCGATGCTGAAAGACAACTTCTCGCTGTCCTTCGGACAGATCGGCCTGATCACGCTGACTTACCAGATCACCGCCTCGCTGCTGCAACCGCTGATCGGCAGCTATACCGACAAGCATCCGAAGCCGTATTCGCTGCCTGTCGGCATGGGTTTCACGCTGGCGGGCCTGCTGCTGATGTCGATTGCGCCCAACTTCAGCGTGCTGCTCGTGGCGGCGGCGCTGGTCGGCTGCGGGTCGTCGGTGTTTCATCCGGAATCGTCGCGGGTCGCGCGCATGGCCTCCGGCGGCCGGCACGGTCTCGCGCAGTCGCTGTTCCAGGTGGGCGGCAACGCGGGTTCGTCGCTCGGGCCGTTGCTCGCCGCGCTGATCGTGATTCCGCACGGCCAGCGCAGCATCGCGTGGTTCTCGGTGGCGGCGCTGGTGGCGATCGTCGTGCTCACGCAGATCGGCCGCTGGTACAAGCAGCATCCGTCGGTGAAGAAGGCGCGCAGCGCGGCCGCCCATGCGACGCTGTCACGCGGCAAAGTGATGTTCGCGATGGGCGTGCTGGTCATGCTGGTGTTCTCGAAGTACTTCTATCTCGCCAGCATCAATAGCTACTTCACGTTCTATCTGATCGACAAGTTCCATCTGCCGGTGCAGGCCGCCCAGGTCCATCTGTTCGTGTTTCTCGCGGCAGTCGCGGCGGGCACGGTGATCGGCGGTCCGATCGGCGACCGGATCGGCCGCAAGTATGTGATCTGGGTGTCGATTCTCGGCGTCGCGCCGTTCACGCTGCTGCTGCCGTACGCGAACCTGTTCTGGACCGGCGTGCTGACGGTGATCATCGGCGTGGTGCTGGCCTCGGCGTTCTCGGCGATCCTCGTGTATGCGCAGGAGCTGATCCCCGGCAAGGTGGGCATGATCGCGGGCCTGTTCTTCGGCTTCGCGTTCGGCATGGGCGGGATCGGCGCGGCGGTGCTCGGACAACTGGCCGATGCCACCAGCATCGCGTATGTGTACAAGGTCTGCTCGTTCCTGCCGCTGATCGGCGTGCTGACGGTGTTTCTGCCGGATGCGGAAGGCAAGCGCGCGAAAGCGTAAACGGCGGTTGCGGGACTTGCATTTGGGGAAAAGGCGCTGCGGCGCCTTTTTTCTTATGTCCTGCTCATGGTGAACCCGCGTTGTCCGCTACGCCGGGCCTGCACTATCCTTGTGCGGATGCACGCGCGGCCCCCGCGCCGTGCGACACGGCAGCCTGACCCGACTTCCGTCCACTCACGCAGCAGAAGGATCGCAGCAGATGACCCGCTATCGCGATTTCCACCGCCGTTCGATCGAGAACCCCGATGCATTCTGGCGCGACGAGGCCGGGCGCATTCATTGGCAGACCCCGTTCGACACCGTGCTCGACCGCTCGAACCCGCCGTTCGCGCGCTGGTTCACGGGCGGGCGCACGAACCTGTGCCACAACGCGGTGGACCGCCATCTCGCTGAGCGCGCGCAGCAGAATGCGCTGGTGTACGTGTCGACGGAAACCGGCATCGAGCGGCACTACACGTACGCCGAGCTCTATGCGGAAATCAACCGGATGGCCGCGGCCATGCGCTCGCTCGGCGTGAAGCGCGGCGATGTGGTGCTGCTCTATCTGCCGATGATCCCCGAGGCGCTCTTCGCCATGCTCGCCTGCGCGCGTCTCGGTGCGATTCATTCGGTGGTGTTCGGCGGCTTCGCGGCGCCCAATCTCGCGGCCCGCATCGACGACGCGAAGCCCGTGCTGATCGTGACCGCCGATGCCGGCGCGCGCGGCGGCAAGGTGATCGACTACACGCCGCTGGTGGACGAAGCGCTCGCGCGTGCGGCCCACAAGAGCGCACATGTGCTGCTGATCGACCGGCAACTCGCACCCGAGCGCCTGAACGCCCCCTATCTGGTCGCGTACGAGCCGTTGCGCGAACAGTTTTTCGACGCTCACGTGCCGTGCGAGTGGCTCGAATCGAACGAACCTTCGTATGTGCTGTACACGTCGGGCACGACCGGCAAACCGAAGGGCGTGCAGCGCGACGTCGGCGGCTATGCGGTGGCGCTGGCGGCGTCGATGGAGCATATCTTTCAGGGCCGGCCAGGCGACACGATGTTCACCGCGTCGGACGTGGGCTGGGTGGTCGGCCACAGCTACATCGTCTACGCGCCCCTGATCGCGGGCCTCACCACGGTCATGTACGAAGGCACGCCGATTCGTCCCGATGGCGGCATCTGGTGGCGGCTCGTCGAACAGCACAAAATCAATCTGATGTTCACCGCGCCCACCGCGCTGCGCGTGCTGAAAAAGCAGGACCCGGCGCTCATGAAGAAAGCCGATCTGTCGAGTCTGCGCGCACTGTTTCTCGCGGGTGAGCCGCTCGACGAACCGACCGCCGCGTGGATCGCCGACGCGCTCGGCAAGCCGGTGATCGACAACTACTGGCAGACCGAGACCGGCTGGCCGATGCTGGTGATTCCGCGCGGCGTCGAAGCGCTGCCCACCAAGCTCGGCTCGCCCGGTGTGCCGTCAGCCGGGTTCAGTCTGACCCTGCGCAACGAGCTGACCGGCGAGCCCTGCCCGCCCGGTGAAAAAGGCGTGCTCACGCTGGACTATCCGCTGCCGCCCGGCTGCATGCAGACGGTATGGGGCAACGACCAGCGCTTCGTCAGCACGTACTGGTCGAGCATTCCGGATCACCAGGTCTATTCGACGTTCGACTGGGGCGTGCAGGATGAAGACGGCTACGTGACGATCCTCGGCCGAACCGACGACGTGATCAACGTCGCCGGCCACCGGCTTGGCACGCGTGAGATCGAAGAGGCGCTGTCGAGCCACGCGGCCGTCGCGGAGGTGGCGGTGGTCGGCGTGACGGATGCGCTTAAAGGACAGGCGGCGATGGCCTTCGTGGTGCTGCGCGACGCGCAAGCCTTCGCGGACCAGAAGAAACGGGCGAAGCTGGAGAGCGAACTTACGGCCACGGTCGATCGCCAGCTCGGCGCGATTGCGCGGCCGGCCCGTGTCGTGGTGGTGTCGATGCTGCCGAAGACACGCTCCGGCAAACTGCTGCGCCGTGCGATTGCGGCGCTCGCCGAAGGGCGGGAGCCGGGCGATCTGCCGACTATCGAAGATCCGGCGGCCTTGCAGCAGGTGCGCGAGGCACTGGGCGGCGCCGGAGAACCGTAGCATTCGCCTGCGTTGGTGTGACGCTTAAGCGTAAGCGCGCGCCGTGATGCAGCCATGCATCCGGCGCCGCGCTCAATGTCTGCGCGTCAAACCGGCGAACTGCGCGACTCGAGGAACCGCTTCAGAATCGCGTTCGAATACGTCCCCGCGATCTCGGTGAGGAACGACACGAACGAGCCCGGCGCATGATCGTCGGCGGTATCGGAGATGGTGCGCACCACCGCGCACGGCACACCGTATTCGTAACAGACCTGCGCGATCGCCGCGCCTTCCATCTCGACGGCGAGCGCATCCGGCAACGCGTCGCGCAATGCCTGAACGCCCGTAGCGCTGGCCACGAACTGATCGCCGCTGATGATCAGGCCGCGATGCACGCGCGGCTCGCGCGTGCCGAAACGCGCCGCCGCGGCGGCCCCCTCCTCCGCGACGAAGCGCTCGCAAGCGGCGGCAAGCCGCTCCGCCAGCGACGCATCCGCGGCAAAACGCGACACGCCCAGCAACGGCACCTCGAAGCGCGGAAACAGCGGCGACGCGTCGAGATCGTGCTGCAGCAGCGCATTGGCGACGACGATATCGCCGACTCGCACTTCCGTACTCACGCCACCGGCCACGCCCGTGAACACGACCGCTTCGACATCGAATGCGTGAATCAACGCGCTGACCGTAGCTGCCGCCGCAACCTTGCCGACCCGCGCCAGCGTAACGACGCATGACGCCCCGTGCACGGTGCCGAGGTGATAGTCGCGCTGGCCGTGCGTGATGGTGCGCACACCGGACTCGGCGCGCATCGCTTCGATCAGATCGCCCAGTTCCTGCGGCAACGCCGCCAGAATGCCCAGTGGGCGATGCGAAACCGGCGCGCCCCCGATGCCGGGGTGTGCGCCAACACCTGCTTCAATACCAGTTGTACTCATTCGACCGCCTGCAGTTTCGCGACCGCCAGCGCGAGCCACTTCTCGCCGTGCCGCTTGAATTTGACCTGTGCCTTCGCGTCGGTGCCGCCGCCTTCGAGCGCGGTAATCGTGCCTTCGCCGAACTTGGTGTGGAACACCTGCTGGCCGACGCGGAAGCCCGTGTCCGCCGCCCGCTGTTTATTGGCGAACGCGGGCAACGGCGCCGGCGTCGACGACGCGGGCCCCGTATAACCGGGCCGCGCGAACCAGTCGCGCCCGTAACCCGCGTTATCCGAGCGGCCGCCCCAGCGCGCGCCGGCCTCGACCTTGGGCGTGAGCCACTTGAGCGTTTCCTGCGGCAGTTCGTCGAAGAAACGCGAACGGATGTTGTAGCGGGTCTGGCCGTGCAGCATCCGGCTCTGCGCGAACGACAGATACAGCCGCTCCTTCGCCCGCGTGATCGCCACGTACATCAGGCGGCGCTCTTCTTCGAGACCGTCCGATTCCATCGCGCTGTTTTCGTGCGGGAACAGGCCCTCTTCGAGACCCGTGATGAACACGGCGGTGAACTCGAGACCCTTGGCCGCATGCACCGTCATCAGTTGCACGGCTTCCTGGCCGGCTTGCGCCTGGTTGTCGCCTGCTTCGAGCGACGCGTGCGAGAGGAAGCCCGCGAGCGGCGTCATCGTGTCGGGGTTTTGCGCGGGATCGGCGATGCCGGGCGCATCCAGCACGACGGTATTCGGGTCGTCGGTGGCGACCGCCAGTTCGGGCGCGGCGGTTGCGCCCGGGCGCAGCGGAATGGAACGCGCCGGCGTGTCCATGCCGTAACCCTCTTCGCTGACGAACGCGGCGGCCGCGTTGACCAGTTCCTGCAAGTTTTCCAGCCGATCCTGGCCTTCGCGTTCGTTCTGATAGAACTCGGAGAGACCGCTCGTGCGGACCACGTACTCGACGGTTTCCGGCAGGCTCATCTGCTGCGTTTCCGCGCGCATCTTGCCGATCAGGTTCGCGAAGGCCGCGAGGCTCGACCCCGCCTTGCCCGCCACATACGGAATCGCCGCCGCCATCGAGCAGTTGTACGAACGCGCCGCGTCGGCCAGTTGCTCGATCGAGCGCGCGCCGATGCCGCGCGTGGGGAAATTGACGACGCGCGCGAACGCGGTGTCGTCGTTCGGATTGTCGATCAGGCGCAGATAGGCGAGCGCATGCTTGACTTCCTGGCGCTCGAAAAAGCGCAGGCCGCCATACACGCGATACGCGATGCCCGCGTTGACCAGCGTGTGTTCGATGGTGCGCGACTGCGCGTTGCTGCGGTAGAGAATCGCGACTTCGCTGCGCGACGTGCCGGTGCTGATCAGCGCCTTGATCTCTTCGACAATCCAGCCGGCTTCCTGCGAATCGGTCGCGGATTCATACACGCGAACCGGCTCGCCGTGACCCGCGTCGGTGCGCAGATTCTTGCCCAGGCGCCGCGAGTTGTTGGCGATCAGCTGGTTGGCCGCATCGAGAATATGGCCGTGCGAGCGGTAGTTCTGCTCGAGTTTGATCAGATGGCGGACACTGAACTCGTGCTCGAAGTCGCGCATGTTGCCGACGTTCGCGCCACGGAACGCGTAGATCGACTGGTCGTCGTCGCCAACGGCGAAGATCGAGTTGGTCTGGCCCGCCAGCAGCTTGAGCCACGCGTATTGCAGCTTGTTAGTGTCCTGGAACTCGTCGACCAGAATGTGCCGGAAACGCGCCTGATAGTGCGCGCGCAGCGGCGGATTATGCGCGAGCAGTTCGTAGCAGCGCAGCAGCAGCTCCGGAAAGTCGACTACGCCTTCGCGCTGGCATTGCTGGTCGTAGGCTTCGTAGAGCTCGACGAATTTGCGGTTGAAGTTGTCGGTCGCGTCGACGTCTTTCGGCCGCAGGCCCTGCTCTTTTGCGTTGTTGATGAAGTACTGGAGATTTTTCGCCGGGTACTTTTCGTCGTCGATGTTCAGGCCCTTCATCAGACGCTTGAGCGCGGACAGCTGGTCGGCGGTGTCGAGGATCTGGAAGGTGGCCGGCAGGCCCGCGTCGCGGTGATGCGCGCGCAGCATCCGGTTACACAGCCCGTGGAAAGTGCCGATCCACATGCCGCGCGTGTCGATGGGCAAAAGCGCAGAGAGGCGCGACATCATTTCGCGGGCGGCTTTGTTGGTGAAAGTCACCGCCAGAACCGTGGCGGGCGATGCCAGGCCGTGCTGGATGAGCCACGCGATGCGCGTGATCAGGACGCGGGTCTTGCCGCTGCCCGCGCCGGCGAGAATAAGCGCGGGCTCGTTGGGGAGCGTGACGGCGGCGTGTTGTTCGGGGTTGAGATTGGCTAGCAGATCGGGCATTTTTCTGGGGGGACGGCAGGTCGATCCATATTATAGGCCCCGGCCAAAAAGCCCCCCACCCCAGGCGCCCGCTTATAATCAAACATTCCTTGCATCTACCAGCTGATCGACACAATGAGCGAGACCCCGAGCGACACCACCTCCACGCTTGCCAAAAGCTTCGAGCCCCAGACCATCGAAGCCCACTGGGGCCCGGAATGGGAAAAGCGCGCGTACGCGACGCCTTCCATCGAAACAGACCGGAAAGATTTCTCGATCCAGCTGCCGCCGCCGAACGTCACCGGCACCCTCCACATGGGCCATGCGTTCAACCAGACGATCATGGACGGCCTCACCCGCTATCACCGCATGCTCGGTGAAAACACGTTGTGGGTGCCGGGCACGGACCACGCGGGCATCGCCACGCAGATCGTCGTCGAGCGGCAACTGGACGCGCAAGGCGTGTCGCGCCACGATCTCGGCCGCGAAAAGTTCGTGGAACGCGTGTGGGAATGGAAACAGCAGTCCGGCTCGACGATCACGAACCAGGTGCGCCGCCTCGGCGCCTCGATCGACTGGTCGCGCGAATACTTCACGATGGACGACAAAATGTCGGCCGCCGTGCGCGACGTCTTCGTACGCCTGTATGAACAGGGCTTGATCTATCGCGGCAAACGCCTCGTCAACTGGGACCCGGTGCTGCTCACGGCCGTCTCCGACCTCGAAGTGGTCAGCGAGGAAGAAAACGGCCACCTGTGGCACATCCAGTACCCGCTCACGGACGGTTCGGGCCATCTGACGGTCGCCACCACGCGGCCGGAAACCATGCTTGGCGACACCGCCGTGATGGTCCATCCGGAAGACGAACGCTACGCGCACCTGATCGGCAAGACGGTCACGCTGCCGCTGTCGGGCCGCGAAGTGCCGATCATCGCCGATGACTACGTCGACCGCGAATTCGGCACCGGCGTCGTCAAGGTCACGCCCGCGCACGATTTCAACGACTATCAGGTCGGCCAGCGCCACAAGCTGCCGATGATCGAAATCCTGACGCTCGACGCGAAGATCAACGACAACGCGCCGGAAAATTACCGCGGTCTGGACCGCTTCGAAGCCCGCAAGCAGGTCGTGATGGACCTCGAGGCGCTCGGCGTGCTGGAATCGGTCAAGCCGCACAAGCTGATGGTGCCGCGCGGCGACCGTACGGGCGTCGTGATCGAGCCGATGCTGACGGACCAGTGGTTCGTCGCCATGAGCAAGCCGGCGCCGGAAGGCACCTTCAATCCGGGTAAATCGATTGCCGAAACGGCACTCGGCGTGGTTCGCAGCGGCGAAATCAAATTCGTGCCGGAAAACTGGATCACCACGTATTACCAGTGGCTCGAAAACATCCAGGACTGGTGCATCTCGCGCCAACTCTGGTGGGGCCATCAGATCCCGGCGTGGTACGGTGAGAACGGCGAAATCTTCGTGGCGAAAACCGAGGAAGACGCCCGCGCCAAGGCCGCCGCGGCCGGCTACACGGGCGCCCTGAAGCGCGACGAAGACGTGCTCGACACGTGGTTCTCGTCGGCGCTGGTGCCGTTCTCCTCGCTCGGCTGGCCCGCCGAGACGCCGGAACTGAAGCACTTCATGCCGTCGTCGGTGCTGGTCACCGGCTTCGACATCATTTTCTTCTGGGTGGCGCGCATGGTCATGATGACCACGCACTTCACCGGCAAGGTGCCGTTCGACACGGTGTACGTGCACGGCCTCGTGCGCGACGCCGAAGGCCAGAAAATGTCGAAGAGCAAAGGCAATACGCTCGACCCGATCGATATCGTCGACGGCATCGACCTCGACGCGCTGGTCGCCAAGCGCACCACCGGCCTGATGAATCCGAAACAGGCCGCGACGATCGAAAAGAAAACCCGCAAGGAATTCCCGGACGGCATCCCGGCCTTCGGCACCGACGCGCTGCGCTTCACGATGGCCTCGATGGCCACGCTCGGCCGCAACGTCAACTTCGATCTCGCGCGCTGCGAGGGCTATCGCAACTTCTGCAACAAGCTGTGGAATGCCACCCGTTTCGTGCTGATGAACTGCGAAGGCCACGATTGCGGCTTCGGCCAACCGGCGCAATGCGGCGAATGCGGCCCCGAGGGCCATCTGCATTTCTCGCCGGCCGACCGCTGGATCGTCTCGCGCCTGCAGCGCGTGGAAGCGGAAATCGCTAAGGGTTTCGCCGACTATCGCTTCGACAATGTGGCCAACGCCCTATACAAGTTCGTATGGGACGAATACTGTGACTGGTATCTCGAACTCGCCAAGGTGCAGATCCAGACGGGTCAGCCGAACCAGCAGCGCGCGACACGCCGCACGCTGCTGCGCGTGCTCGAGACGGTGCTGCGTCTCGCGCATCCGGTGATTCCGTTCATTACCGAAGCGCTGTGGCAGAAAGTGGCGCCGTTGGCCGGCCGTTATCCCGAGGGCAAAGCCGAGGGTGAAGCGTCCATCATGGTGCAACCTTACCCCGTTGCGGACCTTTCCAAGCTCGACGAAGACGCCGAGCAATGGGCCGCCGATCTGAAAGCGGTGATCGATGCGTGCCGGAATCTGCGTGGCGAAATGAATCTGTCGCCAGCGGTGAAGGTGCCATTGCTCGCAACCGGCAACGCGGAGCGTCTGCGCACCTTTGCTCCGTACGCCCAGGCATTGGCGCGTTTGTCCGAAGTGCAGATCATTGCCGACGAAGCGAGTCTGGATGCGCAAGCAGATGGCGCGCCTATTGCTATCGTAGGAAATGACAAGCTGGTGCTGAAGGTGGAAATCGACGTGGCTGTCGAGCGCGAGCGGTTGTCGAAGGAAATCGCGCGGTTGAGCACGGAAATCGTCAAGTGCAATGGCAAACTGCAGAATGAGAGTTTCGTTGCGAAGGCGCCGCCGGCAGTTGTTGAGCAGGAGCAGAAAAGACTGGCAGAATTCGAAACCACGGTGGGCAAGTTGAAAGCCCAGCTGGCACGTTTGCCGGCCTGATCGACGCTTCACGCCCGTCCTCCACGAGAAGGCGGGCGCGCGAGCGATAGCTAATCCAGAGGATTCAGGGTATTCACATGCTAAAAGTTACAAAGGCGGTCTTCCCGGTAGCAGGTCTCGGCACCCGGTTCCTCCCTGCCACCAAGGCAAGCCCGAAAGAAATGCTGCCGATCGTCGACAAGCCGCTGATCCAGTACGCGGTGGAAGAGGCGATGGCAGCGGGGATCACGGAAATGATTTTCGTCACGGGCCGTAGCAAGCGTGCGATTGAAGATCACTTCGATAAGTCATACGAAATCGAAGCCGAACTGGAAGCGCGCGGCAAGGACAAGCTGCTGGAGCTGGTGCGCAGCATCAAGCCGAGCCATGTGGACTGCTTCTATGTGCGTCAGCCGGAAGCGCTGGGCCTTGGCCACGCGGTGTTGTGCGCCGAGAAGCTGGTGGGTGACAACCCGTTCGCCGTGATTCTCGCGGACGACTTGCTGTACGGCACGCCGCCCGTCATGACGCAGATGATCGAGGTGTTCGATCACTATCACAGCTCGGTCATCGGGGTCGAAGAGATTCCGCCGCAGGAAACCAAGTCGTACGGTATTGTCGACGGCAAGGAATGGGAAGACTCGATCATCAAGATGTCGGGCATTGTCGAGAAACCCTCGCCGGAAGTCGCGCCGTCGAATCTCGGCGTGGTGGGCCGCTACGTGCTCAAGCCGCGCATTTTCGACCATATCCGTTCGATCAAGCCGGGCGCCGGCGGTGAATTGCAGCTCACGGACGCAATTCAGTCGCTGCTCGCGGACGAGCAGGTGCTGGCGTACAAGTACCACGGCACGCGTTTCGATTGCGGCAGCAAGCTGGGTTATCTGAAGGCGACGGTGGAATTCGCGCTGCGTCACCCGGAAGTGGCGGCCGATTTCGAGGAATATCTGCGCACGCGTTCGCCGGTGCTGGAAGGCTGAACGGCTTCGCGGCCGTTGCGTCCGGGGAAGAAAAGCTCCGGACCGGTGTAAAAAAGGCGCTGTCGCCCGCTTTCGCGGGCACAGCGCCTTTTTGTTTTGCTGATGCGCGTTGTTGGACGAGGGTCGGGCGTGCGTCTTAGCGGCGCTTCATCAGGAACGTGAAGACCTTGTCCTGTGCCGAGCTTTCGACGATTTCGTTGCCGGTTTGCTTCGCAAATGCGGCGAAATCGCGCTGCGAGCCCGGATCGGTGGCCAGCACCTTAAGAATCTGGCCGCTTTCCATGTCGGCGAGCGCTTTCTTGGCGCGCAAAATGGGGAGCGGGCACATGAGCCCGCGCGCATCGACTTCCTTGTGAATCTGAATTTGCATCGATGATGACCTTCGGGACAGGGCGTCGGTTGCGACGCCGGCAAGAGGGTCAAATTCTACCGTAGGTGGGGGGTTTTCGTTTTTTTGCGCCACGCGGGGAAAAAAGAACTACAAGACAACAGCCTCCCCCTTCAACAAAGACTCCCGCATCGCCACCCCAATTCGCGTGGCCTCCACCGCATCAGCAAGCGACGCGCCAGCAGGCGCACCACCGCCTCCACTAAGCACAGCCGCTACAAACGCCTTAGCCTCAAACAAAAACGCCTCTTCAAACCGATCAAAAAAACTCGGCGTGCATTCGTTGCGAACCCCGGTGGCGTCATAGATCTCAACACGATTCACGCGAGGATTCCGACCAACAACAAGGGCACCAGAGGTCCCAATCACTTCGCTATGCGTATCATTCCCATGCGCCTGCGTCCGCGACGCATAAAACATCGCCAGTTTGCCATCCTCGAACTCACAAATCGCCACGCCATTATCGACATCGCCGAATTCACGCAACCCTTCATGCAGCACCGCCGCGCCCGCGGCAAACACGCGTTTCGCACGCGGTTTGCCAAGCAGCCAGCGCGCCACGTCGATATCGTGCACCGTGCAATCGAGAAAAATGCCGCCTGAGCTCGCCGCAAACCGCACGAAGAAACCATCGGTATCGTTCTGGTCAGTGGTTTGCGAGCGCACGAGAAACGGCCGCCCAATCTTCCCCGCTTCGATCTTCTCGAACGCATCCCGATAGCTCGGATCAAAACGCCGCATAAAACCGATCGTGGCCTGCAAATGCGGATAACGCGCCGCCTCGGCCAGCACGCGCTCGCACTCCGCGAGATCCAGCGACAAAGGTTTCTCGCAAAACACATGCTTGCCGGCACGTACCGCGTCGATAATCTGCTGCGCGTGCAACGACGATGGCGTGACCAGCCACACTGCATCCACTTCACGATCGGCGAGCAGATCCGCGTAGTCGTCGTAAAGGCGCGGCGCGGGCAGCGCTTCACGCGCCCACGCCCGCTCTTCTTCCAGCGGACTGCAAGCCGCCACGAGCGTAGCGCCCGGTACGCGATACGCCAGGTTCTCGGCGTGTCGCTTGCCGAGACGGCCCAAGCCGACCACCCCCAAACGAAGCCGCCCGCTAGCCGTACTCATCACGCAACCTCGCCGAGTTTGATCGCGCGGCCCTCGCGCCACGAGCGCGTCGCGGCGTCAGCGAGTTCGAGCGCCTTCAGGCCGTCCGCCACGGTAGTGCGCACCGGCTTGCCGTGCGTGACCGCTTCGAAGAAATGCGCGATTTCATGCGCGTAAGCAGCCCGGTAACGTTCGAGGAAAAACGCTTCGGGCACGTCGCTCGACACCTCCGTTTTCGAATACGCCGTGACCTCCGTGGGCCGCACGTTTCCAGCCTGCAGCATGCCGGCGCTGCCAAGCACTTCGAAACGCTGGTCGTAACCGTACGCGGCGCGGCGCGCGGTGTTGATCTGGCACAGTCGCCCGCGCTTCGTGCGGATCGTCACCGCGGTCGAGTCGATATCGCCCGCCTCGGCAATCGCCGGATCGCTCAGGCAACTGCCGGTGGCGTGCAAGGTGTCGGCTTCGTCGTCGAGAATCCAGCGGAAAATGTCGAAGTCGTGAATCAGCATGTCCTTGAAAATGCCGCCCGAATGCCGGATGTAGTCGACCGGCGGCGCGCCCGGGTCGCGGCTCGTCACCACCAGCATTTCCGGCGTGCCGATTTCACCGGCATCGAGGCGCGCCTTCAGCGCCGAGAACGTCGGATCGAAGCGGCGCTGAAAACCGATCATGCACACCACGCCCGCACGCTCGACGGCCGCCGCGCAAGCCCGCGCACGCTCCAGCGTCAGATCGACGGGCTTCTCGCAAAACACATGTTTCTTCTGCGCGGCGGATTGCATGATCAGGTCCGCATGCGTGTCCGTGCTCGAACAGATCACCGTGGCGTCAATCGAGGCATCGCCCATCGCGCCGTCGATATCCGCGACCTGCGCGCCATGCTCGGCGGCGAGCGCCGCGGCCGCCGCGCGATTTACGTCGACCACATACTTGAGCCGCACACCCGGCTGCCGCGCAAGATTCGCCGCATGAATCTTGCCGATACGTCCCGCCCCAAACACCGCCACGTCGATCGTTTTTACCGCGTCAGTCATCGTATCCTCCAGTGTCTTTGGATTCTTCAACGTTCAATTCGAGCTTGTACGCGAGCGCGATAAACAACGCCTGGCACAAACAGATCGTGCTGGTCAGCGAGCGGAATGCGAACGCACTGCCCTCTTTCACATACAGTTGCGTGGTGGCATAGCGTGCAAGCGGGGATAGTTGGCTATCCGTAATAACCAGCGTCTTCGCCTGATGATGATGCGCGACGCGCAGGCAATACTGCGTTTCCTTGCCGTAGGGCGCGAAGCTGATCGCGATCACCACGTCGCCCTTCTTCACGCTGCGAATCTGTTCGCGATACATGCCGCCGAATCCGGACACCAGATGCACGCGCTTGGGCGTGTGCTGCAACGCGTAGACGATATAGCTCGCCACCGGAAACGAGCGCCGCACGCCGATCACATAGATGTTGTCGGCCTGCTGCAGCATGCTCACGGCCGCGTCGAACTGCTGATCGTCGAGTCCCGCTTCGAGTTCCTCCAGGCCGCCACGCGAGGCCGCAATGAATTCGCGCGCCACCGAACCGCCGGACAGCGCGCCCGGTTTCTCGTCGATCAGCTTGCGAATCCGCTGCTGATAGCTCGGCGACGAGCTGCCCTGCCCCGTGTACGCCTGCCGGAACACCGCCTGCAGATCGGAAAAACCGGAAAAGCCGAAGCGCTGCGCAAACCGCACCACGGCCGACGGATGCACGCCGCAACTCGCCGCGATGTCGCTGGTGCGATCCACCATCACGCTCGAGCGGTGCTGTTCGATATAGCTCGCCACGTTCTTCAACTGACGCGGCAACGTCTCGTAGTTTTCCGCGATGCGTTGCATCAATTCCTCGACGCTTGGCAAGTCCTCGGTGCTCTCTTCCGCCATGGCTCTCTCTCGGGTGCTTTATTGCAGTGCGGCAGCGGCTTTCGACGCCCGCAGCACGGCGTCCTGACGCTGCCGATTATAGGCAGGCACCCCGCCAAATGGAATGTATTTTCCATTTTTATTTGTCATGAAATTTTCATTGCAACCCAATCGAAGATGACCTAATCTTGGTCGTGAGCGATGGTGCTTCGGTGGACACACCTCGGCTATACGCGGATGGAAAGCCGCCCGCCACGCGCTCCCTTCAAGAACGACATACCGAGAAAGGTGGAGACAATGAGACTTTGCAAGGGCAAGGCTACGCTCAGGATTCTGGTAACGGCATTGACGTTGGCGACGGGATTCGGCGCGGCTTCGGCAGCGCGCGCGGCCGACGCTCATTTCGTGCTGATCAGCCACGCGCCGGATTCGGACTCGTGGTGGAACACCATCAAGAACGCCATCAAACAGGCCGACGAAGACTTCAACGTCGAGACCGACTACCGCAATCCGCCGAACGGCGACATCGCCGATATGGCGCGTCTGGTCGAACAGGCCGCCGCGCGCAACTACGACGGCGTGATCGTCTCGATTGCCGACTTCGACGTGTTGAAGAATTCGATCGCCAAGGTCACCCAGAAACACATTCCGCTCGTCACGATCAATTCCGGCACCGAAGAGCAAAGCGCGCAGCTCGGCGCGATCATGCACGTCGGCCAGCCTGAATACGCCGCGGGCAAGGCGGCGGGTGAAAAGGCGAAGGCCGCGGGCATCAAGTCTTTCCTGTGCGTGAACCACTACGCGACCAACCCGGCTTCGTTCGAACGCTGCCGTGGCTTTGCCGATGCGATCGGCGTCGACTTCAAGGCCTCGACACTCGACGCAGGCCAAGATCCGACCGGCGTGCAGTCAAAGGTGGGCGCCTATCTGCGCAATCATCCGGACACCCAGGCAGTGCTCGCGCTAGGGCCTCTGTCGGCCGATCCGACCATCAAGACGCTGCAGCAAATGGGCCTCGCGGGCAAGATCTGGTTCGCCACCTTCGACTTCGACAGCGACATTGCGAAGGGCATCCAGGACGGCACGATCCAGTTCGCGATCGACCAGCAGCCGTACTTGCAGGGCTATATCCCAGTGGCCGTGCTGGCGATCGTGAAGAAGGACAAGACCACTGATCCGGCAAAGATTCGCCAGGCTCTCGAAGCCAATCCGAAGTTCAAGGCACGCCTCGCCACCTACGGGCTCGCTCCTTCCTATGGGCCGCGCAATATCGGCTCGGGTCCGGGCTTCATCACCAAGGCCAATGTCGACAAGGTCCTGAAGTACGCGGGGCAATACCGCTAGGCATCGCATCACCTCACGCCGCCATCACGGCGGCAAGCATGCAATAACCGGGGGCCGGCCAGATCGATCTGGTCTAGCTGGCGCTCGCCCGTTCGCCATGTTGTGCGTGCAGTCTCGACGTGTAGCAAACTTGTCTCAAACGCCCCTCGGGTTTCCATCGAAAGTCGCCCGCCGGCGTATCAAGGAGAGCTTCAATGGGTGTCGCCAACCTGTTTCATCCCCATCCACGCAAGCAGCCCCCTTCCGACCCGAAGGATCCGTCGGGGCAGACTGCGGCAACGCCTTCCGCCGCCGATGAGCGCGTGCGCCAGGAGTCGTGGTTCCGGCATCTGCTCAATCGCCCGGAATTCGCCGCACTGGCCGGCACCGCGATGGTGTTCATCGTGTTCGGCCTGACGGCCGGCAACTCGGGGATGTTCAATCTCGACGGCATCATGAACTGGTCGCAGGTCGCGGCCTATCTCGGCCTGATCTCGGTCGGCGCCTGCGTGCTGATGATCGCGGGTGAATTCGATCTGTCGATCGGCTCGATGATCGGCTTTGCCGGCATGATGGTGGCGCTGCCCACCATGTATTTCCACTGGCCGATCTGGCTCGCCATCATATTTGCGTTCGCCGGCTCGATGCTGCT
This sequence comes from Paraburkholderia sp., assembly GCA_036383775.1. GTDB lineage: Bacteria > Pseudomonadota > Gammaproteobacteria > Burkholderiales > Burkholderiaceae > Paraburkholderia. Next base: position 18,238 of record DASVNP010000028.1, read on the forward strand.
CGGCGCTTTTAACGGCTATCTCGTGATGCGCACGCGGCTGCCGTCGTTCATCGTCACGCTCGCCTTCCTGTTCATTCTGCGCGGGCTCACGCTGGCACTCTCGGTGATGTTCGCCGACCGCACGATCATCTCCGGTGTCGGCGACGTCGCGAAGCAGGACTGGCTCGCGCACACGCTCTTCCAGGGTGTCGCGTTCAAAGGGCTGTTCCTCTGGCTGGGCCACATTGGCCTCGTGAAAATGCTCGACAACGGCGTGCCGCTCGTGCCTGGCATTCCCAAAGTGCTGCTCTGGTGGCTCGCGCTGGCCATTGTCTGCGCCTTCGTTCTGGCGAAAACCCGCTTTGGCAACTGGATTTTCGCCGTGGGCGGCGACGCCAACGCGGCCAAGAACGTCGGCGTGCCGGTGCGGCGCGTGAAAATCTCCCTGTTCGTGCTGACCGCGTTCTGCTCGTGCCTGTATGCGGTGCTGCAAGTGTGCGATATCGGCTCGGCCGCGGCCGACCGCGGTTTGCAGGCGGAATTCGAAGCGATCATTGCCGCGGTGATCGGCGGCACGCTCCTCACGGGCGGCTACGGCTCGGTGGTCGGCGCATGCTTCGGCGCGCTGATCTTCGGTGTCGTACAGATCGGCATCACCTACACCAATGTCGATTCGGACTGGTTCCGCGTGTTCCTTGGCGTCATGCTGCTGTTCGCCGTGCTGTTCAACCACTACGTGCGCAGCCGAGTCGCGGCGTCCCGCTAAAGACAAGGAGTTCATGATGACCGCTACTGAACAGACCGACGGCGACTACATCCTGGCGCTCGAAAACGTCAGCCGTTATTTCGGCAACATCATTGCGCTCAACGATGTCACGATCAGGCTGAAGCGCGGCGAAGTGCATTGCCTGCTCGGCGACAACGGCGCAGGCAAATCGACCCTGATCAAGACGCTCGCCGGGGTGTACCAGCCGAGCGAAGGCACCTACCTGGTCGATGGCAAACCGGTGCACTTCACGTCGCCAAAAGACGCGCTCGATCTCGGCATTGCCACCGTATATCAAGATCTCGCGCTGGTGCCGCTGCTCTCCGTCGCTCGCAACTTCTTCATGGGGCGCGAGCCGCAAAAGAAACTGTTTGGCATCCTGAACGTGATGGACCTCGAAACCAGCGCCGCCACGGCACGCGAGAAGCTCGCTGAAATGGGCATCAACGTGCGCGATCCGCACCAGCCCATCGGCACCATGTCCGGCGGCGAGAAGCAGTGCCTCGCGATTGCGCGGGCGATTCACTTCGGCGCGCGCGTGCTGATTCTCGATGAGCCGACTGCCGCACTCGGCGTGAAGCAGAGCTTCAATGTGCTGAAACTGATTCACAAGGCGCGCGCCAAAGGCATCTCGGTGATCTTCATCACGCACAACGTGCACCACGCGTATCCGATCGGCGATTCGTTCACCGTGCTCAACCGCGGCAAATCGCTCGGCACGTTCACCAAGGAAACCATCAGCAAGGACGAAGTGCTCGACATGATGGCCGGCGGCGCCGAAATGCAGAAGATGATCGGCGAACTCGAAGGCGCGACGATCTGATCGATACGCGCGGCTTGCGGGCGCCTGCGCGCCCTACAACCGCGCCCAGCTACTCAGGATTATTCATGGATCATTCCAGCACATCCAGCGCAACCGCAAACGGGCCCACGTCCGGTGGCCGCTTCGCGCCGGGCCGCAGCCGCGACATCGTCTGCCTCGGCCGCCTCGCCGTCGATCTGTACGCTCAGCAGGTCGGCGCACGGCTCGAAGACGTGTCGAGCTTCGCCAAATATCTCGGCGGGTCGTCGGCGAATATCGCGTTCGGCTGCGCGCGCCTCGGACTCGCAGCGTCGATGCTGGCGCGCGTCGGCAACGACCATATGGGTCGCTTTCTCACCGAGACGCTCGCCAAAGAAGGTTGCGACGTCAGCCACGTACGCGTCGATCAGGAGCGCCTGACCGCGCTCGTGCTGCTCGGCCTGAAAGACCGTGACACGTTTCCGCTGATTTTCTACCGTGAGAACTGCGCGGACATGGCTGTCGACGAAGCGGATTTCGATGAAGCCTACATCGCCTCGTCGAAAGCGCTGCTGATCACCGGCACGCATTTTTCGACCGAACAGGTGAACCGCACGAGCCGCCGCGCGCTCGATTATGCACGCCGCAACCAGGTGCGCACGGTGCTCGATATCGACTACCGCCCCGTGTTGTGGGGCCTCACCGGCAAGGCGGACGGCGAAACCCGCTTCGTGGCGAGCGAAGGCGTCACCGCGCATTTGCAACGCATTCTGCCCTTGTTCGACCTGGTCATCGGCACCGAAGAGGAATTCCGCATTGCCGGCGGCAAGACCGAACTGATCGACGCGCTTGCCATGGTGCGCGCCGTCACGCCGGCCACGCTGGTGCTCAAGCGCGGGCCGCTGGGCTGTCAGATCATCGACGGCAAGGTGCCCGCCTCGCTCGACAGTGTGCCGATGCAAGGCGGCGTGGAAGTCGAAGTGCTGAACGTGCTCGGCGCAGGCGACGCGTTTGCCTCCGGCTTTCTCTCCGGATGGCTGCGCGCTCAGCCGCTCGAAGCCTGCGCGCGCGCCGCGAATGCAAGCGGCGCGCTGGTCGTCTCGCGGCACGGCTGCGCGCCGGCCATGCCGACGCCCGCCGAACTCGACTATTTCCTGCGCGAAGCGCAAGCCGATCCGCAGCGTATGCGCCGCCCCGATCTCGACGCGACGCTGGCGCGCCTGCATCGCGTCTCGCCGGCCCGCAAGCAATGGAACGAAGTGCTCGGCTTTGCCTTCGACCATCGCAACCAGTTCTTCGAACTCGCCCAGCAGACCGGTGCCGATGAGGCGCGCATCGAACGTCTGAAGGGCCTGTTCGTCGAAGCGGTCGCGCAGACCGAGCGCGCGCTGGGTTTGCAAGGTTGCATCGGCGTACTGATCGACGACCGTTACGGGCAGGAGGCGCTGAACGCCGCCACCGGCCGCGGCTGGTGGATCGGTCGGCCGGTCGAGCTGCCCGGCTCGGTGCCGCTCGTGTTCGATCACGGCCGCTCGATCGGCACGTCGCTGATCCCGTGGCCGCGGGAGCATGTTGCCAAGTGCCTCGTGCAGTTTCATCCCGACGAGCCCGTCGAGCAACGGCTCGAACAGGAAGCCCAGTTGCGCGCGCTCTACGACGCGACGCAGGCAAGCGGCCATGAATTGCTGCTCGAAGTGATTCCGCCCAAGCATGCGAATTTGCCGCAAACGCCGGATATCGTGTATCGCGCGTTGAAGCGCCTGTACAACATCGGCATCTATCCGGAGTGGTGGAAGCTCGAACCGATGGACGCCGCGCAATGGCAAGCCGTCGACGCGCTGATCGCCGAGCGCGATCCCTACTGCCGCGGCGTGGTCCTGCTCGGTCTGTCGGCGGGGGTCGAGCAGTTGCACGAAGGTTTTCGCGCGGCGGCGCAATCGGCCACGTGCCGCGGCTTCACGGTGGGCCGCACGATCTTCCACGAGCCGAGCCATGCGTGGCTCGCGGGGGAAATCGGCGACGATGAGCTGATCGCGCGCGTGCGTCACACCTTCGAAACGCTGATCGCGGGTTGGCGCGCGGCACGCGGCACGACAGCCGCGCAACATGCTGCGCCGGATCATGTTCATCAGGAGAAGGCTGCATGAATCAGCGCGTATTGCATCACAACGCGGCATCCGCCAACGACGCCAGCCTGAACCGCGCGACGCCGGGCGGCACGATTCGCCTGACTGCAGCCCAAGCGCTGGTCCGCTATCTCGCGGCGCAACGCGTGACGACCGAGGACGGCCAAAGCACCGAGCCGCTCTTCGGCGGCGTGTTCGCCATTTTCGGCCACGGCAACGTGGCGGGCCTCGGCGAAGCGCTGTATCAGCACCGCGAAGAACTGCCCACCGTACGTGCGCACAACGAACAGGCCATGGCGCACAGCGCGATCGCCTACGCAAAGGCACATATGCGCCGCCGCATGATGGCGGTCACCACGTCGATTGGACCGGGCGCCACCAATCTCGTGACGGCGGCGGCGCTCGCGCACGTGAACCGTTTGCCGGTGCTGCTGCTGCCCGGCGACATCTTCGTGTCGCGCGCCCCCGATCCGGTCCTGCAGCAGGTCGAGGACTTTCACGACGGCGGCGTCTCCGCCAACGACGCGCTCAAACCGGTGTCGCGCTACTTCGACCGCATCGTGCATCCCGCGCAGTTGCTCAACGCCCTGCCGCGCGCGGTGCGCGTGCTCACCGACGCCGCCTTGTGCGGCCCCGTCACGCTCGCGTTGCCGCAGGACGTCCAGGCGCAGGCCTGGGATTTTCCCGCCAGCTTCTTCGCGCCGCGCGTCGTCACGTTTTATGCACCCGCGCCGCGCGCCGACGAGATCGAGGCCGCTTGCACCCGCCTGCGCGAGGCGCGGCATCCGTTGATCGTCGCGGGCGGCGGCGTGCTCTATGGCCGCGCGTCCGATGCGTTGCACCGCTTCGCGGCCGCCCACGGAATTCCGGTGGCGGAAACCCAGGCCGGCAAAGGCTCGCTCGCCTGGAACGATCCGTTGAACGTGGGTGCGCTGGGCGTAACCGGCTCGCCTGCCGCGAACGCGCTGGCGCACGACGCCGATTGCGTGCTGGCCGTCGGCACCCGCTTGCAGGACTTCACCACCGGCTCGAACACCTTGTTCACGCAAGCCGATGTGGTCGCCATCAACGCTAATGCCTTCGACGGTCTGAAGCACCGTGGGCAGGTGGTCGAAGCCGACGCGCGTCTTGCGCTCGAAGCGTTCGCCGAGCCGCTGCAAGGCTGGCACGCGGAGCGCGCGTGGACCGCACGCGCGCACAAGCTCGCGGCGGGCTGGCGCGAGACGGTGCACACGCTCACGCACGCGCCGCAACGCGATGCCGTGCTGCCTTATGAAGGCGACGTGATCGGCGCTGTGCAGCGTTCGTCCGCCAATTCGCCCGCCCACGACATCGTGGTGTGCGCGGCCGGCACGCTGCCCGCCGAATTGCACAAATTGTGGCGCGCAGGCCAACCGGGCGCGTATCACGTCGAGTACGGTTACTCGTGCATGGGCTACGAGATTGCCGGCGGGCTCGGCGTGAAGCTCGCGCGGCCCGCGCGTGAAGTGATCGTGATGGTCGGCGACGGCAGCTATCTGATGATGAACAGCGAAATCGCGACCTCGGTGATGCTCGGCGCGAAGTTGATCATCGTGGTGCTCGACAATCGCGGCTATGGCTGCATCAACCGCTTGCAGCAGGCCTGCGGCGGCGCGCCGTTCAACAACCTGCTGGCGGACTGCATGCAAGGGCCGCTCGGCGCGCCGCAGATCGATTTCGCGGCGCATGCGCGCGCACTCGGCGCGCAGGCCGAGCATGCGGCGAATCTCGCCGAACTCGAAGCCGCGCTGCAACGCGCCCGCGCGGCGGAACGCACGTACGTCATCAGCATCGACACGGACCCGGCCCGCACCACCGACGAAGGCGGCTGGTGGTGGGAAGTCGCGGTGCCCGAAGTCTCCGCGCGCGCGAGCGTACGCGCGGCACGCGCGAAATACGACGCGCAACTCGCGGCCCGCGCCGAGCCGGACAGCCCGTCCGATCCCGCCGGCCCCACCGACACCGAATGAGGACGCCCGCATGACTGCTTTCGACGTACGTATCGGCATCAATCCGTTATCGTGGATGAACGACGATCTGCCTTCGCTCGGCGGCGAGACGCCGCTCGAAGTCGCGTTGACGGAGGGCCGCCAGATCGGCTACCAGGGGTTCGAACTCGGCAACAAGTTTCCGCGCGAACCGCAGGCCCTGAAGGCGCTGCTCGCGCAATACGATCTCGCGCTGGTGTCAGGCTGGTATTCCGGGCGTCTCGCGCGGCGCAGCGTGGCGGAGGAAATCGCCGCGGTCGGCCCGCATCTCGAACTGCTCGCGCAAAACGGCGCAACCGCGATGGTGTACGGCGAGGTTGCCGATTCGATTCAGGGCGCGCCGCAGCCGCTCTATCAACGGCCGCGCTTTTTCAGCGACGCGCAGTGGGCCGCGTACGCCGCGCGCGTCGACGAGTTCGCGCGTTATACGTTGAGCCGTGGCGTGCGGCTCGCCTATCATCATCATATGGGCGCGTATGTCGAAACCCCGGCCGATGTCGATCAGCTCATGTCGCGCACCAGCGACGCCGTTGGCCTGCTGTTCGACGCGGGGCACATCACGTTCGCCGGCGGCGATCCGCTAGCGGTGCTCGACCGGCATATCGGGCGTGTCTGCCACGTGCATTGCAAGGACGTGCGCCCCGCTGTGATGAAACTGGCGCGCAATCGCAACTGGAGTTTTCTCGACGCGGTGATCGCGGGCGCCTTCACGGTGCCAGGCGACGGCGCGGTGAACTTCCCGGCGATCATCGCGCGCCTGAAGCGCCACGGCTATCGCGGCTGGCTGGTGGTCGAAGCGGAACAGGACCCGGTGGTGGCGCCATCGTTCGAATATGCGCAGAAGGGCTATCAAACCTTGCGTGCGCTGGTCGACGCGCCGCTCGACGCCGCTCACAGCGCGGCGCAGGAGGCAGCATGAGTTTATTGGTGAAGGCGCAGCGCGAGGGCCAGACGATCGCGCGGGTGACGCCGGAGTCGGCGTGCTGGCGGTATGTGGGATTTGCCGCCTACCGGCTGGCCGCGAGCGACGTCGTGCACGTGTTCGAACCGTCGCGCGAGGTGTGCATCGTCGTGCTCACCGGTGCGGTGGATATTGAAACGGCGGACACCACCTGGCGTTCGCTGGGTTCGCGCGACAGCGTGTTCGAAGACGCCGCGCCGTACGCGGTCTATCTGCCGCCCGGCGTGCGGACGACGGTTCGGGCGTGCCGCGATGCCGAGATCGGCGTGGCGAGCGCGCCCGCCGAAGGCAAGTATCCGGCGCGTTTGATCGAGCCTGCTTCGATGAAGCGTTCCACGCGCGGCAAGTCGCTGAATACGCGATACGTATGCGACATTCTTCCGCAGACCGAGCCCGCGGAGTCGCTGCTGGTGGTGGAAGTCAGGACGCCGGGCGGACACGCTTCCAGCTATCCGCCGCATAAGCACGACACCGACAACGTCCCGCACGAGAGTTCGCTCGAAGAGACGTACTATCACCGGCTCGATCCGCCGCAAGGTTTCGCGTTTCAGCGCGTGTACACGGACCTGCGCGACATCGACGAGTCGATGGCCGTCGAGAATCATGACGTGGTGATGGTGCCGCGCGGCTATCACCCCGTGATCGTGCCTTACGGCTATGACTCGTACTATCTGAACGTCATGGCCGGCGGGCAGCGGGTCTGGCATTTCCGCAACGACCCGGCACATGAATGGATCATCAATAAGGATGCCTGACGTTACGGCTCTGCATGGCGCTTCGACAAAGCGCCGTGCGGGACGAAGTGATCAGGTTACTTCCTGGCAGCCAGATCGACATCCAGCCCGCCGTCCTCCCCCATTCTCACCGTTCCCTTCGACACGTCCCTGCGATAACCGTAAAGGTCGAACTTCATCACGCCGGGATTCGAGCTGTCCTTGATGAGCGTTCTTGTATTCGTCACCAGCGAGTTGAACATCTTCACGTCGCCGGACTCGATCCATACGAAACTTTTGCTCGCGCCCGCGGGCGGCCTGGCGGCGACGAGATTGCCGTCGCGCTTGAACTTCAGCACGAGGCCTTCATCGGTAACGGCCGCGCTCGCGAGACGTCCTTGCAGAACGGGTGGTGGAAACACCGTGTACTGATCGAAGACCAGTTCATTGCCCTTGAGTGCCACCCCCTTGCGCGTGAACGGCGTCAGCGAAGCGAGCGGAATGTCCAGCGCGCGCAGCAAGCCGGCTTGAGGCACGCCCAGCACTTTCACCGATGTCGGCTCATACACGAGGTGCCGCTCATCTTTCGCGACGATCGTGCCGCTCATCGTGGTCGGCAGCCACACGCCGGGGAAGTGATTCCACAGCTTGATGCCGCCGGTCACTTCCAGCCTGCCATCCACGGGTTTCAACTGCAGGTCGTTGAGCGAGCGCGGCGCGTAGTCGAGCAGATAGTCGTTGAATAACGCCGCCATTGCCGGCCACGGCTCCACCACTTCGCCGCCGATGATGTGGATGTCGTACTGATCGGGATCGTCCAGATCGACCGGTTGCCCCGGCTTCTTCGGCACCATCTGCGCATCCAGCGAACGCACGTGAAAACCGATGCGCCCCGCCACGTAGAAATCGACATTCTCGACGTGAATCAACGGCGCGGGCCCCGAGGAATGACGCTCGTCGGCGGGCGCCGCGCCGGGCATCGACATGGCGGACGCGGAAAACGCCGCGCGCGTGCCGACCGGAATCGCGCGCGCCGCCGACGCGGTACTCGACGTGTGCGGCATGTGCTGCCACACAAGACGCGCCTGCGCGAGCGCCGCCTGTTGCGCATGGATGATGCTGTCGTTAAAGCGCGCGTTCGCGCTGCCCATTTGCGCCGTCGTGTCTTTCGCGGCGTTGGCTAGCGTCGGATACGACGGCATGTGCACGTCGAGCGCGCCCGTTTCATCGAAGGTGAGATAACCGGCCGCCAACTGCTCCCGGTAGTGGTACAGATCCAGCACGAACGACGCGCTGGCATCGACCGGCGTGATCGCCATGTCGATATTCATCGGCATCGAGCGCATGAACTTCACGTCGCCGCCCTGGATCAGCAGGCCACGCGCGGGCATCGTCGTGGGCCAGACGATGATCGGCACGGTGCGGTCGTCGAGCGTGAAGCGCACGCCCGCGGCGCTCGTCTCGATCTGCGTGATGGTCATGCGCAAGGCGGGCGGCGGCGTCAGCCTGGCGACTTGCATGACGACGTCGTCGCCATCCAGACGCGCAATCGGCGTATCGACCTTCAGCAGATCGGCCATTTTCACGTGCGCGGCCTGCATCAGCTTGTCGGCGCCGACGCCGGCCACTTCGACGTGGTCGGCATGAAACACGAGTTCGTCGGCGCTGCGCATCGTAAGCGAACCCGTCAGCGTGATCGGCACCCATGTCTCGCGATGCATCTCGCCGGTAATGCGCAGGCTGCCGCCATCCAGCGGCACCACGCGCATATTGCGCAGCGGCGAGCCCTGATACTGGAACAGGTAACGGTTGAAGATCGCCGTGAGTTTCGTGCTGTCCATCGTGACCTGGCCGCGGTGGACGTTGATCGTCACGCTGGTCGGATCGTCGAATACGATCGGCTGGCCTGGGCGCGCCGGGCTCAGCGTCGCCGCCATGTCCTGAATCATGAAGCCGATGTCGCCGGTCACGCGAAAGTCGACGTCGCGCGCGAACATCATCGAACCGTCGATGCCGGAATCGCGCAGCGTGAGCGGACGGCTGCGCTTTTCGGTCATGCTGCTCGCTGATGGCACGCGTGCGGCGACGGTTTGTTCGGCGGCCAGTTGCTTGAGCTTGGCGAGTTCGAGCGCGGGCCGTGCTGAAGACGCGGGTTGTCCGGTGCCAGCGGTCGCGGTTGACGTTGCGCTTGCAG
>DASVNP010000029.1:0-24316 GCA_036383775.1 Paraburkholderia sp.
GTTCGTCGATTTGCGAGCCGTAGTTGACAGGCATGTCCCAGCCGCCGAAATCGACCATGCGGGCGTTGAGCGCACGATGGGTGGCGTTGAGCGGGGTGTGTTTGAGTTCGGTCATGGGGCCTCGGGCATCTCGCGAAACAAAAAAGGGCATGCGGCGCAACGCCTCGCGGCGTGCTGCCTGCGAGCGTGGTGCTGCATAACCCCTCTGTCCTCGATACCTGAGAGATTGCGCCGCCGTGAGAACGTGAATTCGTCACGGTGAAACGCGCGCCCCTTCGGTGGGCAGCCTGCCAAAATCTGCATGTCTGAACGATGCAGACGGCTACTGCCGCTCTCCAGAGTGCGAAAAACCGGTGCGTTGATGCTGCCTCAACGCGGGTTTTTCGACGCGGTCGGTCCTTTTGCCTGAGAGTTTGCGGGTGTGCCCCTTCGGCGGCGCGGCCTGCGGTAAATAGCGGCCTGCGCGCTCTCCCGACGCGTGCGGCGAATGTACGCGAGGGCCGGGGGCTTGTCAATTAAAGGCCCGCGAGGACCGTCGCTGCTGGCGCAGCCTTCGCGCGAATTCCACCCAAAAAAAAGCGCGGGACGCGATGCCCGCGCTTTTTCTGCTTCGCTGCCTGGGTTGGCGCGCTTATTCGCCGATGGCGTGAGCCGCGCTGTCCAGCTCCTGGTTCAACACGCGCTGTTCGTCGCCGGACAGGCCGCCGCCGTGTTGCGCGGCCATGTCGTGCGCTTCCTGGCGGATCACGTCGAGGCGATGATGCAGTGCACCGCCTTGCGGGGGCGGGTAGTAGCCCTGATTCACGCGATTGTCGATACGGCGGCCGAGATTGTCGATGCGGCCATCGACCTGATAGAGACGCTGCTGTGCGATCTGCTGCGGGTTAGGGCGCGGCGCCGGTGCCGGTGTGGGTTGAGGCTGCGTCACCACGCAGGCGGCGAGTGAGCTGAGCAGTGCGCATGCGGCTAGCGCGCGGATGGTACGGGGCATGGACACTCCGGAAGTCGTTGTCGTTTTGTGGTGCTGCTGGGGTAGCAACGGATGATGGCGGGATCGCGCTGACTGATGGCGCAGCCTTATTTGTAACGTTATGTTCCTTTCGGCCATGTCAGGTTTGAGGCCGGCACGGCGTTGCCAGCAAGTGGGCTTTTTTGGTACACAAGCCGTTGCGCCGCGCGGGCCGAACCGTCAGCGAATGCGTTCGAACGGCAGCCGGACGCCTTCTTCCGAACTTCGCGCGGCGAGCTCGATAATTGTCATTACGTCGACAGCATCTTGTGCGCTGACTGGGAATTTCACGCCGTTCTGGATCGCATCGGCCACCGCAATATAAAAGCCCACGTAATCCCCGTTGCGCGTCGGCAGTTCGCGCTCGACTTCCTGATCGCCTTCGAGCACGCGCAACAGACCCGCGGCATTGCCGGCGCCGAAGCCTTCATCGCCCGGCCGCAGGCCTGCCTTCAGCTGATCTTCTTGCGTGTCGAGCCCATTTTTCACGTAGCTTCCGCGTGTGCCGTGGATCGCGAAGCGCGGCGCGACCAGCGCGGTCAGCGCGCTGGCGTGCAAGACCACCTCGAACTCGCCGTAGCCGAGCTGGATATGGACGTAGTCCGGCGCGCTGGCCTCGTCGCGATGCATGCGCACTGTCGCCGATACGGTCTTCGGCGCGCCGAACAGTGCCAGCGCCTGGTCGACCAGGTGCGGCCCGAGGTCCAGCAGCAAGCCGCCGCCACGCGACGGTTCCTCGCGCCAACGCTGCCGCACTTCCGGGCGGAAGCGGTCGAAATGCGATTCGTATTGCGTGATCCGCCCCAACGCTCCGCTCGCGAGCAGTTCGCGCACGGTCAGAAAGTCACCGTCCCAGCGGCGGTTGTGAAACGGCATGAACAGCTTGCCGCGGGCGAGTGCGATGTTGGCGAGCGTGTGGGCGTCGGCGGCGTTCAGCGTGACCGGCTTGTCGACCACCACGTGCTTGCCGGCTTCAAGCGTGCGGCGGGCGAGGTCGAAGTGCGTGTCGTTGGGCGTGGCGATCACGATGCACTCGATTTCATCGAGCGCGAGCAGCGCGTCGAGATCGGCCACGACCTTGGTATGCGGATAGTCGGCGAGCGCGCGCTCGGGCTGACTCGTGGCGACGGCCGCGACGCTCGCGCGGCCGCAGTGCTCGATCACCGGCGCATGAAAAGTCGCGCAGGCAAAACCGTAACCCATCAATCCAATCTTCAGCGATGCGGACATGCGTGTCTTCCTGCAAAAAACGGCGCGCCGCTTTGCCACCGCGGCGGCGGCGCGCAACACCGTAATTGTGGCATGTCCTGAAGAGGGACCGGTGGCGGCGTCGCGGGAGTCCGTCGCCGTGATGGGCCGCAGTTATCTGTTCAGGGCACCGGTCGCGGGGGCTGTCGAATCCATCCGTCGCATTCATCCGTCGCATTCATCCGTGTTAACATCGCTCCTCTCGCGCGAACCGCAGCAGGTCCGACCACCCTTGCACCGCAAGTGGGCGTCCGTCCCGGCCTCCGGCGCCGCGCAGCATGCCCCCGGGGCTTCGGCCGGCGATATCGCGCCGCCGCGCCCTCAACCGCATTACCCATCCACAGACGATGTCCGCAGGCCTGAACCCCGCTCAAAATGAAGCGGTCCGTTATCTCGACGGTCCGTGTCTCGTGCTCGCCGGCGCAGGCAGCGGCAAGACGCGCGTGATTACGCAGAAAATCGCGCACCTGATCGAGGCCAAGGGCTTCGAGCCGCGCCACATCGCCGCCGTCACGTTCACGAACAAGGCCGCGTTGGAAATGCGCGAGCGCGTGGGCAAGCTGCTCGAAGGCAAGACGCTCACCACGCCCGGCAAGGAAGGCCGCAAAGTGCCCGTCAACCAGTTGACGGTCTGCACCTTCCACTCGCTTGGCGTGCAGATTCTGCGGCAGGAGGCGGAGCACGTCGGCCTGAAGCCGCAGTTCTCGATCATGGATTCCGACGACTGCTTCGGCATGATCCAGGAGCAGGTCGGCTCGACTGACAAGGGCTTCATCCGCAAGATCCAGTCGATCATCTCGCTGTGGAAGAACGGCATGATCATGCCCGAGCAGGCGATCGCGATTGCCGCCAACGAGGACGAACATCAGGCTGCGATCGTCTACCGCAATTACGTGGCAACGCTGCACGCGTATCAGGCGGTGGATTTCGACGATCTGATCCGTCTGCCTGCAGAACTCTTCGAGAAGAACGAGCAGGTGCGCGACCGCTGGCAGAACAAGTTGCGCTATCTGCTGATCGACGAGTATCAGGACACCAACGCCTGCCAGTACGAACTGGTGAAACTGCTGGCCGGCAAACGCGCGGCGTTCACGGCGGTTGGCGACGACGATCAGGCGATCTACGGCTGGCGCGGCGCCACGCTGGAAAATCTCGGGCAGCTCAGCAAGGATTTCCCGAAGCTGCATCTGATCAAGCTGGAGCAGAACTACCGCTCGACGGTGCGCATTCTCACCGCCGCGAACAACGTGATCGCGAACAACCCGAAGCTGTTCGAAAAGAAGCTCTGGTCCGAGCACGGCATGGGTGACACGATCACCGTCACCCCGTGCAACGACGAAGAACATGAGGCCGAATCGGTGGTGTTCCGCATGTCCGCACACAAGTTCGAGCGGCGCGCGAATTTCCGCGACTACGCGATCCTGTATCGCGGCAACTTTCAGGCGCGCATTTTCGAACAGGTGCTGCGGCGCGAGCGGATTCCGTACGTGCTGTCAGGCGGGCAATCGTTCTTCGACAAGGCCGAGATCAAGGACATCTGTGCGTATTTGCGGCTGATTGCCAACGCGAACGACGACCCTGCGTTCATCCGCGCGATCACCACGCCGCGCCGCGGCGTCGGCAATACCACGCTCGAAGCGCTCGGTTCGTTCGCGGGGCAGGCGAAGGTGTCGCTGTTCGAAGCCGTGTACATGGGCGGTATCGAGGCGCGTCTGTCGCCACGGCAGATCGAACCGATGCGCGTGTTCTGCGACTTCATGCAGCGCCTTACCGATCGCGCGGAGAAGGACGCCGCCGGCACGTTGCTCGACGAATTGATGGACGCGATCCACTACGAAGCCTATCTGTACGATGCGTTCGACGAACGTCAGGCGCAGTCCAAGTGGCAAAACGTGCTGGAGTTCCTCGAGTGGCTGAAGCGCAAAGGCACCAAGGCTGAGCCTGAAGGTGCCGGAGAAAATGAAGCAACCGGCTACGACACCGCCGACGGCCTCGCCGACACCGGCAAGAATCTGCTAGGTCTGATTCAGACCGTCGCGCTGATGTCGATGCTCGAAGGCCGCGAGGAAGATCCGGATGCGGTGCGGCTTTCGACGGTGCACGCGTCGAAGGGGCTGGAGTATCCGCACGTGTTTCTGGTGGGCGTCGAGGAGGGCATCATGCCGCATCGTGGCGGCCCCGACGACGAGCCGATCGACGATGCGCGCATCGAGGAAGAACGCCGTTTGATGTATGTGGCGATCACGCGTGCGCAGCGCAGCCTGCATCTGAACTGGTGCAAGAAGCGCAAGCGTGCGCGAGAGACGGTGGTGTGCGAGCCGTCGCGCTTCATTCCTGAAATGCTGCTCGACGATGCTCCGCCGCCGACGCCCGAAGAAGCGCCGATGTCGCCGAAAGACCGGCTCGCGAGTTTGAAGGCGCTGTTGCAGAAGCCTTGAGCGACGCGTGTTTTGCTGCCGGAGCAAGACCACGCGCGCGACAGGTGCTTCAACGGTTTTGCCGGGTGCTCGCGCTAGAGTGGCACCGCTCGTCGGCGCGAAGCCAACGGACGTCAATCGGAGACCGCACGCATGACACCGCCGCTCGCAAGCTATCGCCGCGCACTCGACACGTACATCGACGCGAAAGACAACACGCGAGCGCAACTGATCCCCGAAGCGTTTGCGGCTGACGCGGTGCTCACCATGTCGCTTGCGACGTCAGCGATTGCTTTCCCGGCGCGTACCGTCGGCGCTCAAGGTATTGCGAAAACGCTCGTCACTGATTTCGGCGCGCAGTACACGCGGTGCCGCACCTATTACGTGTGCGATTCGCTCGCCGTCCATGACGGTGTAATCGCCGCGCTGCCCTGGCTGGTTGTGATGCGCGAGCCGGCAACCGGGGCACTACGCGTCGGCCATGGCGTCTATACGTGGACGTTCGATGAAACGCCGGCCGTGACGGCATTCCACATCCATATCGCGCGCATGGACGTCGTGCCCGACGCCGATGGCGCGCTGCTCGACAAGTTGCAAGCGGATCTCGCTTATCCGTGGCTCACGCCTGCCGCTTTGCGCGCGCATTTCACCGAACTCGCTCGCAGCACGCCTGAGTTGGCTTACGTCGAAGCGTTCAGCCTTCCCGCAACTGCAAAATAGAAATCCCTGCTCGCGTCGCCGCAGGGCAGGGATTCTTGTGGCGCGGCAAACGCTGCGAGCGGTGCAGACCTACTTGACCGCGCTGACCATGTAATCGACGGCGGCCTTGACGTCCGCGTCGGAGGCGGTCGAGCCGCCCTTCGGCGGCATCGCGCCCTTGCCGTGCAGCGCGTAGTTGTAGACCGTGTCCATCGGGTCCTTCAGACGCGCTGCCCAGGCATCCTTGTCGCCGTATTTCGGCGCGTTCAGAACGCCGGCCGCGTGACAGGCCTGGCAGACCTGCTGATACAGCGCCTTGCCGGCTTGCGACGCATCCGCGCTAGTTGCGGCGCCCGCTGCCGGCGCGGCCGCTTGCGGCACGCTGGCCAATGCGGCCACCGCAGCAGCAGCTTGTGCGGCACCTGCGTCCGAAGCGCCTGCGGGTGCCGCCGCGGCCGCGCCGGAAGCTGCCGCTGCGCCTGCTGCCGGTTGCGCCGGTTCAGGGAAGCTTGCGCCGGAATTGTTCGCCATATAGGTCACGGCGCGAGCGATTTCGAAGTCGCTGTAGTCGTCCGGACTGGTGCCGCCGCGAGGCGGCATCGCGCCTTTGCCGGTGAGGGCAGTGTGCAGCAGCGTGTCGAAGCCTTGCGCGATGCGCGGCGCCCAGTCGCCGGTATTGGTGAATTTCGGCGCACCTGCCGCGCCCGATGCGTGGCACGCGGAGCAGACCGCCTTGTAGACATCTTCGCCGGTCTTGTAGACGCGCGGCGCATTGGCGTCGCGAATGTCGACTTGTGCGAGCGGCTTGATGCGCGCGCTGACCTCGGCTTCGGAAAGGCTGTCTGTGCCGGCGCCGGTGCGCGTCGAGTTATCGACGTAGATCACCAGCAGGACGATGATGACGATCGGTATCGCAAAACTGGCAATGATCGCGGCAATGAGCTGCCCGGGGGTTTTGATTGGGGCTCCGTGTGGTGCTTCGCTCATGCTTGTCTCGTCTCCGTGGGTATGTGAGCGGTACAGCGTGACGGCAACTTCTTGTTCTTTATTCAGCCACGGACGATTATAGACGCAAGCTTTCGGCGGCGGCGAGGGGAGCGGAGAGGTGTTCAGCAGGCGTTTACCCGCATCGGCGGGGTGGAGTGGAACGCGCGGGATATGGCCTTGCAGGCCGTCCGGGGGACGGTTTGGCCGAAACCGGGTATCCTTGCGGTCTCGCTTTGGCGTCGCATCCGTTCTGGTTGCCGCGCTTTCGTGTTGAAGCGCCCGTAGCTCAATGGATAGAGTACTGCCCTCCGAAGGCAGGGGTTGCTGGTTCGATCCCAGCCGGGCGCGCCATCTCGTCTTCCGCAGAAATCCCTTGGAATCCTGAAAACCCCCGCCAGATAAGGCGGCGTGGGAAATTTGCGTCTGCGGAAAGCCGAGGAATTCCCGAAAAATCCGGCGTTTGCGTGTACCCCAAGTTGTACCCCAGAATGGTTTTTCCTCGATTTTGATTTTGGGGTACAAAATCATGGGACAGCTCACTGACTTGCAGATCAAGAATGCAGAGCATCGGGCGAAGGAATACCTCCTGGCGGATGGCGACGGGTTGTACCTCCGTGTTCGTCCGACTCGAAAGGTTTGGCTCTATCGCTATATGCGCGATGGAAAGAACATCAAGCTTGGGCTTGGTCCATATCCCATTGTTTCGCTGGCTGCGGCACGCCGGAAGGCTCGGGGGGAAATGGAGCGGCGAGCGGACGGGATCGACCCTAAAAAAGCCCGGCGCGAAAAACAGGAGCGGGAGCAGGCGGCCCGACTCAACACATTTGACCTGTTGGCTCGGGCATGGCACAAGGCATCGGAAAAGGATCGCCAATGGTCTGCCGGCTATGCCGAGAAAATCATCCGCTACCTGGAACTACATGTGTTTCCTTGGGTTGGCCAACTTCCGGTGGCGGATATCAAACCGACAGAGGTCGTGCGCTGCTTGCACCGGATCAAGGAGCGCGGCAATCTGGAAACGGCGATGCGGGTGCGTGAGACGATTCAGCATGTGTATCAGCACGCGGTCGACACGGGCGTCTTGGAGCCAGCCAAGAATTTTGTGAATGACCGTACCGGCGGACTCCCCCCGGTACGCAGCCGCCACTACCCCGCCATCACCGATCCGCAGCAGCTCGGACAGTTGCTGCGCGATATCCGCGCCTATAACGGCCATGTCATTACCCGTGCGGCGTTGCAACTTGCTCCGTTGCTTTTCCAGCGACCGGGTCAACTACGCTTCGCCCACTGGGAAGACATCGATCTCGACAGCAAGGTCTGGAACTGCCCGCCGGAAAAAATGAAGATGCGAGAGTGGAAGAAGCGGGATAGCCGCACGCCAGCACATTTGGTGCCGCTTCCGTCACAGGCCATGGAGATCTTACGAGATCTGCATCCATTGACCGGGCCGAGCGGGCCGATCTTTCGCAGCATGGCTAAGCGCTCTGAGGCGACTCGCTACATGAGCGAGAACACGATTAACAGTGCGCTACGTACGCTGGGTTACGACACCAAGGAACAGATTACCGGCCATGGTTTTCGTGCAACGGCCCGTACGCTGATCCGGGAATATCTCGGGTGGGACAAAGAGGTGATCGAGCGTCATCTAGCTCACGCGTCGAACGAGGAGTTGGGAGATAGTTACGATCGCGCAACGTTTCTTGACCAGCGCCGCGAAATGGTTCAGTGCTGGGCTGATTTTCTCGATGAACTAGCGGTGGGAAATATTCCGAAGCCTGTTAGAACGCTGAGCTTGGTGACTAGGGCCGCATGAGGCGACGCGAATTTATATCACCTGGACGGGGATCACGATCGCAGCGACGCAGATCGTCAACAATTGCCAAACAAACTCATCTGGGCCAGTCGAGTGTGTTCAATGTTCTCGCACACCGACAATGGCACGATTACTTCGCGGATTCATTCCTTTTTCGGGCGGACTCAACCCAGGTTCTCACATACTTCCGACAACGGCGGTACGACTTTGGAAAAACAATGGACCGACGAAGCAGATTGGTCTCATGGATTCGGGACGTGAGCTTGCCGGCAGCAATAGGTTATCTCACAGCCCCCAACGTTCACCTATCTGACACGGCCTGACCACCGCACGGAATCGTCCTGTTCTATTGGCGGACCAGATCGACCGTTCTCGCGGAATCGGCACGCGATCCGAAAACGGAAACCAGCAGACTGACGAAGCGTGGCTCACGAACGCCCCAGATTACCTCGCGGACATTCCCGGTCAAGCTTGCCGAAAACGTTTAGCCGAGTGCATGAAAAACAATATAAAAACGAGTCACTGCAGGATAGGCTTGCGCCGGTTTTGGGCGCCATGCATGTCTTGACTTAACGTGCCGAAGCTAGGGGGATGAGGTCGCACCCCCGTGCAGATATTGCTCAGAGCTTGGTCTTGGCTGCTTTCTCGAAGATCACCCGTGCCGGTGGGTCGCCGACAAATGCCGCGTTGATACGTATCTAGGGGCAATCCTTCAATCGGGCGGAGATGATATCCAGGCGCGGCCGTCACGCCTAGTGGACCGTCACTTCCGGCCAGCCAGGACGAATCGCTGACATGGGCACGCGAGCCGGCACGAAGCTGCCTCCGGCTGACTTCACGAACAGTTCCCTGCCGTATTCCTCGAGCATTTGCACGGCCGATCCAAACGCGTACTGCATGAGCTGCCGCAACGTTTCCAGATGCTTGCGGTAGGTGCCGCGCTTGAGCACTGTGGCGGTAGCGGCCTCGATGAACCACGACCGGATGGTCGTCGCAAAGCGTTGATATGAAGGCCGGTGGCAATTGCGCGCCGACACGTCACTGGCATAATCTTGCTGCACTGGGTGGGGGTGCCTTTGATAGGGCACATCGCGGAAACGCGACCGGACCAGCAAAACTACGAAAGGCGGGGAAGAAGTGGCCGACAACGAGACGACGGGGACGGGCCGTCCGAACTGGACCGCCCTGGACAACAAAAGCGGACTTGACCCGCTCGGAATGCAAACTACCAGCGTGGCGCTTTATCAGAGCCTCCTGCCAGGTATCAGCAACGTGACGTTGCGCGTTCGCTACTACGGGCTTTATGTCTGGCTGGCGCGGCACTACTCGAAGGTGATCCGAGATACCTCAGTAGATGAATGGTGCCGATTCGTGAGGCGTGCCGAGGCGCTGTACGCCCTTGTTGCCCAAGATTGCGACGACGCGGGCGGGGTGGCGGGCAGCAGGTGGGCAAAGAGAATGCTCGCTGCCGAAAGCAGAAGCGGTATCCGGTTCTCCCGCTACACAGATCGGCAGCCCGGGCAGTCCCAATACCTCAAGCAGAAATTCGGCGCTTTCGGGGCGGCCTATGGTTCCCAGCTCGAGGAGATCGGGCTGTTGACGTACCTCGATAAGCACGAGATTCCAGTGCCCACCAGTGATACTGGCGAGCGCCTCGCTAAGGCATTTGCGACCGCGGCCGGGCGTGCTGGCAACCTGTTCTTGGAGACAGTCAAGAGCGGCGGCGTCCAGAAGAGCGAACTGAAGCGCATGGCTCGCATGCTTCCCTCGGCAATCGAAGAAGACAGTGTAGAGCGGCAGCTTTACGAAGACATCCTGTTTGGACGGGTGAACGCTCCAGACGATGGAGCGACGCCGCGCAGCCAGACACTCCGACTAGTACTGCGAACCGCGGAAAACCTCGGCTACTGGCCCGACCGATGGGCGGTCAGGTGGGTGCTTTATTCAGCCCACGGCTACACCGGTGAACCGTTGCCAGCCGTGCCCGACGCAGAGGAAGCGCACGCATTTGCGTGGAAGGTGTACCACGCGAACGATATGCTCCAAGTGTGCTACGGCGCTTTGCTCAAGTATTTGCTGGACGTTTTGGGTGGAAGTCCCTCCGGCATGTCGATGGGACGCTTGCTGTCGGCTGCTGTTCCCCGTATCACCGCAGAACTCGGGGAGGACGTGCTGACCTGGCAGGATCTCGTTGACTCGACTGGGATGGCGGAAAACGCATGGTCCGACCAACCAGCGGCCGAGTGGATGTTGCAAGATGCGATTACGGCCCGTGCCAGCGACATCGCTCTGAGCACCAGCGAATGTGCCGTAAACGCATTGAGGCTCCTGGCGGTGCTATACGCCCGCTTCATTGATCAACTGGAGCGCGTGCAGTCTGAGTTGCTGGTGCTTTCGCGTTCGATCTATCTTCCGTCGATTGTCTCAGAGCTGAACTTCTTCAAGGCACGCGCCGGGGAGTCGATCGGCGACCTCCTGAACCGCCTTTTACGTGAGCGGATCATCGAGCGTCATCTGTGGGTGGCGATTCAGAAACTACGGTCGCAAGGTGATTACACGTTCCTGCTCGAAACCGATGACGGGAAGATACGCGTTAGGCAGAAAGACAGCCCATCCTTCACGAATCCCAGACTAGCCCCGGCGATTTCGTTTCTGGGCGATATATACCTGGTGGACGAAAGAGGTCTCACTGCGGCTGGCAAAAAGATCATGGAGGCAGCGTGAAACTGTTCGACTGCTTTGCGACGAAGGGCTTCCACACGAGCATCGTTACGACCTTCAACGTTGATCTGAACGCCTATGAGTCGATCGCACTGGCGCGCCTACGGGAGGCAGGATGTAATAACAACATTGTCATCGCCGACGACAGGATGCTCGGTTTCGCACTCGCGCCGGGCGAGGCAAGACCTAGGCATGCGGGTCGTCGCTACTCGACCGTTGGTGCTCCTGCGAGCGGGGTTTTTCACCCGAAACTGATACTGCAGTTGGGGAGAGCGGGTGGCCGGCTTCTGGTGGCATCGGCGAATATGACCGCGGCCGGTCTCGCTGGGAATCTTGAAGTGGTGGGCGAGGTGCGTGCCGAGGGTGACGACTTCCAGGCACTGCCGCTTCTGCGCGCTGCGCTTGCGTATGTCGCCAGTTTCGTGGCCGACGCAGCGATGCCCCGAAAGCAGATCGAATGGGCGATGCACAGAACGCCATGGATCCATGAGCAGTCGGACGGTGCCGTTATCGATCTGGAAGAGGGCGGCCGCCTTGGCTTTCTCTGCAGTGCTGGCGCGGTGGGTATTGGAGAACAGTTCGCCGAACTGGTCGGACGGCGCAAGGTTACGCGGCTAGTAGTCGCAAGCCCTTATTGGGATCCGGACCTGGGTGCGTTGCGCCAGTTGCGCGACCGGCTTGGCGCAAAGAGCGTCGCGCTCTTGCTACAGCCGAAAAACGCGCTCTTTCCCGTCCACGTGCTTGGCAAAAAAGAGTCTATCCGGCTATTTAGCGTCGACGGGGTAGAGGGCACGACGGCGAGCCGCTTTGCTCACGCGAAAGTCTTCATCGCCGAGACGAGCGCTGCCGACTGCGTACTCTATGGCAGCGCGAACTGCACTGAGGCCGCACTTGGTGAAGGCGCGGCCCAGAGTGAGAACGCAGAGGCGTGTCTCTATCGCGAGCTACCATCCGGCGAAGCCGTGCAGGTTCTGGGACTCGAAAGCGCACTGGAAGCGGAGTTGAGTGTCGCGGACGTTCCCAAGTTCCAGCCCTCCGAGGAAATTCCCCTGAAGGACCTTGAGCGCCATCTCCCCGGACGTTTTGAGTTGAGCGAGCAGACGCTTCGCTGGTGGCCGCCTAAGGGGGCAAACGTCGCTGAAGCCACAATTGAGTTGACCGATAGCGATGACAAACCGGTAGCGGGTGCTCTGACACGAGTGGGCGCAAGCGGATCGCCTGCGAGATACCGGTTCGAGGGGCGCGAGGCGCCGCACTTCGCAACTGTGCGCTGGCCGGGCTTCGAATCGTCGCCGGGCGTTGTGATTTTCGAAGAGGCAATTCGGCAGGCACAACGCAAGTCCCCGACGCGCAGTGTCGACGACGCTTTGTCGCAACTTGACAATATGGACGCATCTGAGGGGTTGTGGCTCCTCGATATCATGCACAAGCTGGCGGTTGCGGAGCAGGAAGCCCGTACAAGTGAGGAGAATAAACCAGTCCGACGACGCGGCCAAACTGAAAAGTCCCGAAAGCCGGCGGGGTGCGTGCTGACCTATGAAGAGTTCATAGAGGGACGGTCTGCCGAGACTACCGAAGCCGATACGCCTGGAAGCCTTCTCGGCGCTTCGCATCAGGAGTCTGTCCGCGAGTTCATTAACGCGCTAATCGGCAAGAAAAAACCGCTGTCGCAAACCATTGACGAAACGGATGAAATCCCGGGTTTGTCGATGGGTGATGAGACTGCCTCGGGGGAGGAAGCGCTTGAGGAAGACGAGCGCTTCAATGCGCAGCAGCAACGAACACGGACCGACACGGATAGCGGGAAAAAGGACCTGGAAGAGCGTAGCAAGTACAAGGCGATGCGTGATACGCGGCAGAGTATCGTCAAAGCAGTGAGGTCCCGTCAGATGACCTTTCAGCAGGATGCGGCTGAGCGCCCGCTTGGCGTGGTCGATCTTCTGCGGTTGCGCGTGCTACTTGTCGTTGTGCTTGGCGCGGGTAGCAGAAAAGCAGATCCCCTCCCGACGGGCTCAGATGCATCTAGCATGCAGGGCGTCCTACCGATTAGTGGCGATGAAAGCTGGCGACGCCTGGTAGGTAACTTGCTGTTCGACTTTTTCCGGAATCACAGGGGAGGCCGAAAGCCCCTTATCAGCAAGGTCGTTCTGGATATCGACGGTGACGACGGCTTGCCCATAGATGTGCTTGAGTGTTGGGCAACGTGCTACTGGGCAATCTGCGCGACCCGCGTAGCGACCAATGATCGTGGCGATTCGATTCCCCCGCTAACAGGCGGTAAAGACATCGCGGAGGATCTGTACCGCTATACCCAGTTACTGCCGACGGAACTGCTGGGCGACACAGTTAGATCGACTTTGGAGGGGATGAGCGCGCGCTATGCTGAACGTTTGGGCGTATCCGTCGCGCGACTCGATGAGGAGCACCGGTTGCTTGTCGAGACAGTGATTGAGAAAGATCTGGTGTGGGCAGGGCGCTGACTAGATCGCCTAGCCGCTCGCGGCTCGGCGATTCGTTTGGCGAGTGCTTACGTTTCGGCGATGCGCGTGCTCAGGCACCGGTGCGTTTTCACACAATCGGTCTATTCATGTCCTGCCCATTCGCTACAGCTAATCACATTCCCGTCGCGACGCCTTAAGTCAACCATTGGCCAGAAGCGGTCGGCCAGTGCATTTGCTCGAGGGACTGCTTTCAGAGTGTGGGCTGTCTTCGCTGTTGGCGACAGGAAGGGCTGCGGTGACCATTACCGACCGTTCGCAGTCAGTGGTCGCGCCACAACCAGTTATTATTGAGCCGCCATTCGGCGGAAACTTTTAGAAGACTCGAAAGTGGGGAAGGACAGCCATGCAGGTAGACATCGTCGGACGCATACGCAACCTCCAGTTGCCTGTTACCCAGCCGCTCATCCCGCTTTTCGAGTGCCTAGTGAACTCCATTGAGGCTATCGAGGATAGCGGCACCGGTGATGGCCGTATCGACGTGTATCTTGAGCGAGAGGCTCGCCAGATGGCAGTGGCCGGCAACGAGGAAACCGCGCTGGCAGGCATCCGGGACATCACCATCGTCGATAACGGCTCTGGTTTCAACGACGGCAATGTTCGCGCGTTTTTCCTCTCCGACTCGACCCGCAAGGCAACCCGAGGCAACAAGGGCATTGGCCGCTTCACCTGGCTCAAGGTGTTCAACCAGGCCGCCATCGACAGCACCTACTACCAAGATGACGACCACTGGATGCGTCGAACCTTCCGGTTCGTCGTTACGACGGAAGGAGTCGAGGGAGAGGAGGTTAACGAAGCCGAGGTGAAGGAACGGCGAACCTCGGTAAAGCTCACCAGCTTGCGTGCCGAATACGAAAAGCACTTCCCAAAGTCGCTCGAGACCATCGCCCACAAGGTCATCGACCACCTGCTCATCCACTTTGTGGGTGGTCGCTGTCCGCAAATCTTTCTCCACGACGCCGACGGGCAGTCGTGCAACCTGAACCACATCTTTGTCGAGGAAGCGAAGGAGCGGGCAAAGGAGGTGACGTTCGAGCTCAAGGGTCACAACTTCAAGGTGACCGTTCTCCGTTACCAGTCCAGCGCGGCCAAGAATCACACCATCTCGTACTGCGCCAACCAGCGTGAGGTGCTTGAGTGGAAGGCAAGCAAGGCAATACCTGACCTGCAAGGGCGCCTGACCGACGACGAGGGCGAGCAGTTCGTTTTCCGCACCTACGTGGCCGGCCCGTACCTTGACGCCAAGGTCAGCGCTGAGCGCACGGCCTTTATGTTTCTGCAGGAAGCCGACCTGGATTTTCCGGGAGAGATGACGCGCGAAGAGCTTGATGCCGAGGTCGTGAAGGCGCTCAAGCAGGTCGCCGAGCCGTACACGACGCAGCTGCGTGAGGAGAAGCGTCAGCTTATCGAAACCTTCATTCAGCAGGACGCACCACAGTACCGGTTCCAGCTGCAAGAGCGCTATCGAGACAAACTGGAACGCATTCCGGCCAACGTGTCGAAAGACCAGCTCGACATCGAGCTATACAAGACGCAGAAGGACATCGAGTTGGAGCACCGGCAGCGCGCGGCGGATATCAGGAAGGGGCCGCTCGACACTGTGGCTGGTTCGCCTGAGTACGCGGCCCTTTATCAGCAATTCCTCGACGACGAGAACGAGCTCGGGAAGGCTGCCCTGGCCAAGTACGTTGTCCATCGGCGCACGATCCTGGAAATGCTGGAAACCGCGCTCAAGGTACAAGAGTCGGGATCCTATGCGCGCGAGGACCTCGTGCACAGCCTCATCTATCCGATGCAGGCCGACTCCGAAGATGTCGAGTTCTCTCGGCAGAACCTGTGGGTCGTTGACGAGCGCCTTGCCTACCATTCGTACCTGGCGTCCGACCTTCCGATGACCCGCCTGAGAGCAGTGAATGCTACCGGCGGCGACGAGCCGGACCTAGCCATCTTCAATACGGCGCGGGCCTTCTCTGAGACGAAGAGCCCGTATCAGTCAGTGGTTGTCGTTGAGTTTAAGCGGCCCGAGCGCAACGAGTACCCGGCAAAGGACGAGAACCCGGTGGAGCAGGTTTTGCGCTATGTCAGGAAAATCAAAGAAGGGCAGGCCAAGGACAAGGATGGCAAGACCATCAACGTTGGCTCCATCCCGTTCTATGCGTACATCCTCTGCAGCCTGACGCCTCGCATCAAGGCCATTGCCGACAATCACGACTTCGTTAAAACGCCCGACAATGAAGGCTTCTTCAAGTACCACCAGGCGCAGGGCTGCTACATCGAAATCGTGTCCTACGACAAGGTCCTTACCGATGCAAAGAAGCGCAACCGTGCGTTCTTTGAGCGTCTGCAGATACCTATCAATTGAGTCGAAGACCGCCCAGAACCTTCGCCGGAATATACAAGACCAGTGACCAGCCTCCATGATCTTGGCTTGGCTTACCGCAAAGCCAAAGTTGACTTGTACTACTCATCCCATGCGTCGCTTGCAGCGATTGCAGACTATGAGGACAAGCTGCACGCTAACCTGACGGCCCTACTCGCCAAGATTCATGGTGACGATGAGTCTTGGGTGACAAAGCCTGAGTTCATCGGCAGTTGGACCTTGGCCACCAAGTCTGTGGACATGTCCTGCTGGGATCGGTACCGCGAGCAGCACGGAAACGGTCTGATTTTTTCCTCCCCGGCGGACGAATGGGAACACGCCTGCGGCCTGCTGGCAGAAGGCGAAGAGCCTCAAAAGCCCAAAGCCGAGTTTCGGGTGATGGCGCAATGCAGCGTGGACTTTCATGTGCTGTCCACGCTGTGGATGCTAGAGGTGGGCCACCTGTTCGATGCCCAGCTGACCGGCTGCGCTTATGGCAATCGTCTACGCCGCACCCAAGACGGAAGAGGCATTAACAAGCTCTCGCTCGGTTCTTTTCAGCCCTATCTCAAGCCTTTCCGTGACTGGCGCGACAAGGGCATCGCAACCATGCGAGGTGCATTGGATGCAGGCAAAAAGATCGTGGCGCTCACAGCGGATGTCAGCTCCTTCTATCACGAGCTGAACCCCGGCTTCATGCTCAATCCGGTCTTCGTCACGGGTGTGCTGGGACTGGAAATGGACGTCCATCAGGCCAAGCTCCATCGCATGTTCATTCAGGCTCTACTCGCCTGGGCAGCGGCGACGCCCTTGAAGAAAGGTTTGCCGGTCGGGCTACCTGCCTCAGCAGTCGTGGCGAATGTTGCGCTGGCCGAGCTGGATCGAATCGTCGAGCAGCAGTGTGCGCCGCTGTATTACGGCCGCTACGTGGACGACATCCTGCTGGTCATGGAGAACGCTGCCGGTTTCCACTCAACTTCCGAACTCTGGGAGTGGTTGTTCGCGCGTTCTCGCGGCAAGTTGGGTTGGGTGGCCAAAACTGAGCACAAACAGATCGGCTTTGAGCCGGACTACCTGAGTGACAGCCGAATCCATTTTGCCAACGCTAAGAACAAGGTGTTCGTACTGGCGGGAGAGCCGGGCAAGACACTGGTGGACGCCATTGCCCACCAGATCCACGAGCGTGCCAGCGAATGGCGCGCCATGCCCAGATTGCCGCGATCCGCTAGCCACGTTGGCACTGACTTGCTTGCCGCAACGCAAAGCGACGGCGAGGCCGCCGACAACCTGCGCAAGGCCGATGCACTGACGATGCGCCGCGCCGGCTTTGCTATCAAGCTGCGGGACTTCGAAGCCTACGAGCGTGATCTGACGCCGGAAGCTTGGCGAGAACATCGCCAAGCCTTCTTCCGCGCGTTTGTCCAGCATGTACTGGTACTGCCGCAGTTTTTTGATCTGGCGGTTTACTTGCCACGGATCATTCGCCTAGCAACCGCGTGCGAAGACTTTCAAGATCTGCGCAAGATCCTGCGTGCACTCGAACAACTCTGCAAGCAAGTCGCGCAAAACTGCGCGCTCAGTGTTAAGGCCACCGCTTCAGAGCACCTGCCGCCCGCCAGTGAGCTGATGGCCCGTTGGCAAAGCCAGCTTTACACCACTGTGCGAGAAAGCATCAGCGCTGCGTTTCCACCGCGATTATCCAAGGCCGGCCAGCAAGCATGGCAAGCGCACATGGCGGACTATTTGCCGACACTGGATGTCGATGTCCTCCTGAACTGGTTCTTGTCCCCCAACGGCTTTCAAGCCGAGCAAGCGCGTCTGTTTTCGTTCGACCTCGCGCACTTGCCCTTCCGCTTCATCGGGCTGCCGAGCGAGATGGTGGCCCAGCGCGGCATTCCGGCCAAGAAGACCGCCACGCACTGCGCCAACGCGGCCGAGTTGCTGCCGAACAACGTAATCGATGGCATCCAAATACTTGCCAAGTTGACCCGGTTCAAAAGCCTACCGCACGGGTTGCTGTTTGCCTCCCGCCCGTACAACCTGCCTGAGTTGTTCATCCTGAACAAGGCGGCCTATGAGGCCTCGGAGCATGCTGCCATGAAAGCAGTGGTCCTTGCTGTGCGTGGCTTCAGCTTGGGCGAGGCCGCGCCCAGCTTCGACAAGCATGGCGTGCTGCAGATTCCGGATGACCAGCCGCAGCGCCGATATGGCATTGCCGTCTCCAGCTGGAAAACGCGCATGGCGAGCTGGACGGCGGCGGTCATGCGCATGCCCGACCCCGACGCCGAGCGCTACGCACGCCTGTGTCGTTTGCTCGACGGGGTAATTGCCCAGCCGCAGCACAGCCGTTACCTCGTACTGCCTGAGCTTGCCCTGCCCGCACACTGGTTCATCCGCATCGCTCGCAAGTTGCAGGGGCGTGGTATTTCGCTGATCACCGGCATCGAATATTTGCACGCCAGCAAAGCGCGGGTGCGCAATCAGGTGTGGGCCGCACTGTCGCACGACGGCCTCGGATTTCCCTCGTTGATGATCTACCGGCAGGACAAGCAGCGGCCAGCATTGCACGAGGAGCAAGAGCTAACGCGCCTGGCCAAACTAGAGTTGAAGCCTGACAAGGCTTGGCAGACGCCGCCCATCCTGCAGCATGGCGATCTGCGTTTTGCGCTGCTTGTCTGCAGCGAACTGACCAACATCAGCTACCGTGCTGCCTTGCGCGGCAAGGTGGACGCGCTGTTTGTGCCGGAGTGGAACCAGGACACCGAAACCTTCAACGCCTTGGTGGAGTCGGCTGCACTGGACGTGCATGCTTACATCATTCAGTGCAACGACCGCCAATACGGCGACAGCCGCATACGCGCCCCGTTCAAAGAGAGCTGGCAACGTGACCTGCTTCGAGTCAAGGGAGGCGTGACCGACTATTGCGTGATCGGAGAAATCGACGTGCAGGCGCTACGACAGTTTCAGAGCAGCCACCGGTCTCCGGCCAAGCCATTCAAACCGGTGCCAGATGGATTTGAGATTGCGTTTGGCCGCAAAGTGTTACCAGCGGGGCAAGGGAATGAGTGAGAGTTTAGTTGTTCGATGCTCACATGGGTCCACGTCATCAACTAGAAGCTGACCGTCGGCATCGAACGTCATCCCCTGCATGTGATTGACCGCTGACCGGCGGTTGTCGGAGTTCGAGGTGCAACGGTCAGCCACGGCAACCGCTGCAAAGCGGGCCGGTTGACATCACACCTCGAAGGACGACAATGAGTCGCGAGCCGTCGTATCACGTGTTCATTTCATGATCGGCGGACCACTGAGACTTGGCTATTGCTCCCGGTGCTTCGTAATACTTTGTTGCAAAGAATTGCGATGATAAGGTCGCTGTACCCCAAGTCGTACCCGATAGAAGATTGGCGACGCTCAGTGCCTTATCCGGTGCACCTTCAGCCGCTTTTTTCGATCCCAGCCGGGGCGCCATCTCGTCTTCCGCAGAAATCCCCTGAAATTCTGAAAACCCCCGTCGTATAAGGCGTTAAGGGAGATTTGCGTCCGGAGAAAGCAAAAAAATTCCTGGAAAATCCGGCGTTCACGTGTACCCAACGGCGTACCCCAAAATGGTTTTTCCTCGACTTTGCTTTTGGGTACACCATAGGTGCCTCGTCGATCGAACGCTACCGCAGCGCGGCTGAAGTTCATGCCGGTACGCGACTGTTCATGACGAATCTCCGTCGGGCTTGATGTGACGGAATGCGGCGAGCAGCGAGAGGTCGTACGCAATCTTCAGTGCGCCGCACGCAACGAGCGGAGCCCCTAGCCATCCAAGGCCCAGCAGTGCGCCCGACAAGGTAGGCGCGAGCGCGGCCGCGAGGCTTCGTGGCACTGCGGTAAAGCTCGCCGCGGCGGGGCGCTCCGCCGGTGTGACCACCGACATCACATAGGCGCTGCGAGTCGGTACATCCATTTGTGAGAGCGCGCTGCGCATGAGAAGCAGCGCCAGCGTAGGCGCAACGGACGGCGAAAACGCTGCGGCAATCAGGCAAACGCTTGAAGGAATATGCGTGAACACCATGGTGTTGAGCAGGCCGATGCGGCGCGACAACGGTGCTGCAGCAAGCTGGGAGCCAGCGCTGAGCAGCCCCGCCCAGAAAAAGAACTGGCCGGCTGCGCCGAGCGATAGTCCGAACCGCTGGATCAGCCACAACGTCAGCAGCGAATTGACAAGAAGTCCACCTGCAAAAGCATCGACACTGAAGAGCAGCGCGAGGCGCGTGACGATGCCGCGTGAAGGCCCAAGTGGCACGCGCGGTGTTTCGGTTCTGGCCTCGCGCGCCGGCAGGTGCCGGTAGAGGAGCCAGATAAAGGATCCGGCCATCGCGTAGACGATGAACATGATGCGCATCGCCGTGAGTGCCGAGATAGCCGAGTGCGCAGCAATCGCATCGGGAACCGCTGCGGCGAGCGCGCCGAGTGCGGCGGACAGCGCACCGACGAGGCTATAGCGCGCAAACAGGGCGGTTCGGGCGTCACCCGTCGCAGATTCGGCAAGCCGCGCATGCTCGAGCGGGAGAAACAGGCTGACGTCGCCGGAACTGGGGTTCAGCGTGCCGATGAATGCAACCATGAGCAACGGCCAAAGGGATGACAGGCCAGCGAACGCGAGCCCCGTGGCCGTCATTAGCGCTGCCGCGAAACGCAGCAGGCCGCGCGGCGCAAAGCGATTACCGAAGAGCCCCGCCAGTATTGTTGCGAAGGCTGAACCGAACAGGGTGGTCGTGCTGATGAGTCCGACAGTCAGTTGCCCAAAGCCGAGCGCGAGCAGGTAGCCCGGAAGCAGCACCGCGATGAAGCCGTCGCACATGCCGCGCAGCCCGCGGGCAACCAGCAGGAGCAAGGCGCTCCGGTCGACACCTTGAGGAAGGAGGAGCGCCATCAGCCGTGCCTTGAGCGCTCCGTTAGGTCTATGTATGCGCATTGTCCTTGCACCACGCACAGAGCGCGTCATAGAGAACCATGCCGTAACACAGCTGTTCGTGATTCAGGCGCTTGACCGCGCCCCCGTAATTGTTCTCGTAGTGGCTGACGATCAGTTTTTCTGACAGGCCCGCAAGCTGAAACGGATCGCAGGCCAGTGACAGGACAATGGTTTCATTGCGCAGTTCAGGAGTCTCTCCTGTTGCACCCATCCGCAAGTTGGGCTCGCTGCCGTTAGCATTGCGAACGCAGCTGATTGCGCATGGACCGCGTGTCACGCCAGTCTCCGCACCGGCGCCGACGGCAGCCGTGTTGCGCAGGAAGGTACGACGTGTTGCCATGAGTGTTGCCCTCGCAGAGGGACGCGCACGCGCAACCGGTCACATGGCGTGCGAATGGATGAGGGGGTAGACAGCAAGACCGATGAGCGCGGCGGCGATCACGATCATCGGCTCCTGCAGTTTCTTGAACCGCCACAGCAGCAGCGCGGTCGCAAGTGCTATCAGAACAGTCGGCCAGTCGATGATCGAGCGCCGCGCAATGACGATCACCGAGCCGGTGATAGCGCCAACGGCCGCGGCCGTGATGCCGTCTACGAAGGCCTTGACGGCGGGCAGCTTGCCGTACTTCTTGAAATACGGCGCGGGCAGCACCGTGAAGAGGTAACAGGGCAGGAAGGTTCCGAGCGCCGCCAGGCAGGCGCCCGCCAGTCCCGCCACCAGATAGCCGATGAAGCCAACCGTGATCACGACGGGGCCGGGCGTAATCATCGCGACGGCTACGGCGTCGACGAACTGTCTGTCATTGAGCCAGTGGTGCTCGGTGACCACACCGCCATAAAGGAATGGCACGATCGCGAGTCCCGAGCCGAACACAAAGGCACCGGCCTTCGCGAAGAACAGCCCGATCTGGCCGAGCAGCGGCCAGTCAAACCCGCTGAGCACGCCGCTCGCGGCCGGCAACTGCGCGGCCGCTACTGCATTCAGTCCGCCCTTGCTGAACCATTTCGGTGGGGCAACGACGAACCAGTTGATGAGGCCGCCCGCAATGAAAAGCCATGCGATTTCCGATTCGGTGATCACGGTTACCGCCGCGACCGTCAGATAAATCGCCCACAGCAGTTTGTTCTTTCCAATGGTCTTCGTCGTGAGCTTGTACGCGCTCATCGCGATGATCCCGACGACAGCAGCACCTACGCCATAGAAGGCCGCCTGCATCCACGAGAGCCCGCCGAAGTGCGCGTACGCCCAGCCAAGGCCCACCACCATCAGGAATGACGGCAGCACGAAGGCGATACCGGCCAGTGTCGCGCCCACGATGTGATAGTGCACATAGCCCATATAGATGCCGAGCTGTGCCGCCAGCGGCCCCGGCATCATTTGCGCGAGCGCCAGGCCCTCGCGGTAGTCCGACTCGCTGATCCAGCCACGCTGCTCGACGAGATCGCGATGCATGTAGCCAACGAGCGCGACAGGTCCGCCAAACCCGAACGTACCGAGCCGCAGCATGTACAGCACCAGTTGGCCGAGCGTGTAGCCCGGTGATGACACTGTCGTGGCGCTCATGATCGTCTCCCCGTGTCGCGGCTTTTTGCGACCGACGCAAAGTGCGTGCAGAGGGAATCCAGCACGCGGCCCATTTCGTCGAGCAGTTGATCGTCGTTTGCCGCGCGCTCCCTTGCGCCCGCCATCACGGCTTCGAACCCGATGGCCTCGGGAACGGGGGCACCGCCCACGTCGAGCGCATGGACCATCTCGCCAAGCCGAAGCAGTGCGGCATCGTTCTCGAGACCGAAACTCGCAATGAGCACTTCGAACGTCACGCGCTCGCCGACATGCGTGAACGCGGCGCCGTCGAAGTCGAAACCGAGTGCGTCGGCCGGGCAGGCACTGGGTGATGTGAGCCATATGAACCGCGCATCGCGATCGATGAAGCGCCGGATCAGCCACGCGCTCGCAACGCGATCGACCCACATGTGCTGCCGTGTCGCCCAGGTGCGTCCCTGATAGTCGCTCACGGCAAGGCTTCGAATGGGGCGCGCGGCGGAATGGGGCTCACCCGGCGAAAGCACGGTGTCCACCAGACCGATGAAGTCCTGCCATGCGGCCTCGGCGCGTGTCGATGCATCGACCGGAAAGTAGTCGATCGCGGCGATGGTTTCGTAGTCTTTGCGCAGGCGCCGTACCAGCTTTGTCAGATCAGCCGCCGACTGGCCGGAAACCGTCTTGCGCGCTTCCTTCAGCGCGCGCATGAACTCGGCATGGTCTTCACCGCGATCGAAAAGCGCCCGGAATTCCGCCTCCTGCGCGGCATCGATACTCGGCGCTCTCAGCAGATGCGCAGTGCCACCGCTATCGGCAATGGCAACAGCCAGCTCGCGCAGCATCTGCTCGCGCTCCTGCGTGTGAGGCAGCAGATAGATGCCGTCGCGCAGCACCGAACACCCCTTCGCTTTCAGCGTGCGCCAGAAGCGCATGCGCGCAGTGGCATTTTCGGTTGGAAGGGTGAGGACCAGCAGGGACCAGGTGGTTAGTGAATTCATGTTGAGTAAACTACATCTATGTTGATTACTCTACAATGTATTTTTGAGTGTCGACTGAGTCCGGGCGGCATGCTGAACGCAGTCTGGGGAATACGGTGGACTAGCAACGATGTACTTCCAACGCCTGTGTAGTGCTTCGGAAAGAGGTCGTTGTGCAAGGGAGTTGCGTCGCAAGCCAGCAGAAGGACGGAGCGATGACGAGCGAATCGAACGTCTGCTGCATGCTATTTCACGTCGAACTTGTAGTCGCCGTGCGTACGATGCCCGTCCGAGGCCACCGCCACCCAATGCACCTTGTATCGACCCGCAGTGAGCGGCGGTAGCGGCACCGTAATAACCGCGGGCTGATGTTCGTCGACCGCGGACTTCTGCGTGTTGACCTGCTTGCCGCTCGCGTCGGTCACCGTCAGCGAGCTGAATGCGGGTTCGAGCGGCCCGTCGAACAGCACCCGCACCTGCGCGGGTGAAGCCACCGTCGCGCCCGCGCCGGGTTCCTGCTTCTGCGGAAACACATGCGCGAGCGCCGCACCGGCGAGCGTGAAACCCGCGAGCAGCGTGGCCAGTTTCGCGGCGGCGCTCGTGCCTCGCGCGCGGCCGTTTTTCAACGTGTTGTTCATCGCGTTTCTCCCGCGTTACTGGAACAGCGGTTTGCCGATCGTGGTGGGCGCAACGTCGTCGAAGAAGACATGCGCCTGAACGAGGATGCCGACGTGCGAACCGCTTGCGCGATTGATCGGCACCTGCGCTTCCACGCCGAACTGGCCGTAGCGGTTGATCCAGATAAAGCCCGGATTGACCGTGCCGGTTGTCTGCCCCTGGCTGCGCGACAGTGGGATTTCCACCAGCGGGATCAGGTTCGCGAACGGCTGCGGCAGGCCGGCATCATGCACGTGCTGCTGCAGGTACGGCAAGCTGTACTGGGCGGATTCAACCGGTCAACGCAACACCCAGCGTTTCTGCCAGTTTTTCAGCAGGGTTCATGAATTGCAGGGTCTGACGCGGCCTGCCATTCAGGCGTGCGGCGACCTTGTTCAGATCTGCCTGAGAATAGCTATCCACGG
>DASVNP010000030.1:0-24446 GCA_036383775.1 Paraburkholderia sp.
TCCCCGGCACCAGGAAGTATTCCAACAAGTTCCGCTGAAATCCGCAAAGTCGCCGTGCCATAAGGCTCTGCGGCTTTTTTTGTGCCTGCGTTTTCCGGCGTTATCGGTGTGCAGCCGGCCATAAATGGTGGTGTTTTTGGCGGTATCTGTCCGAATCTTTGACGTCTCGATCGGGGCGCACGTTTCACGGCTCATCGCGTGCGCAGCGAGATCAGTCGCATTTTTCGTTTCGCCATCAAGGAGGGGTACTGCAAGTCAGACCCGGCACGTGACCTTGTCGACGCGATTCCGCCAGCCCAGTCCACGCACTTTGCAGTGATCACAGAGCCCGTCAAGGTTGGGGAGATGCTTCGGGCTTTCGACGGTTTCTCCGGCATCGGGTAGCCGGTGCGTTGAACCTGCGGGACAACGATGCGTTGTGGTCGATGATCGCTGTGCTGGAATACTGCACGCGCCTCTATGAGGCGTACCTGAGCGCATCCGGCGCGCGGGTGAGGGCAGTTTTGATTCAGTAGTGCCGCTGCTAGCCGGTCCGGTATACGTCTCCCCGCCGATCTATGTCTGGGGCATGCCGTTTTTCTATGGGCGTAACGTCTATGCCGCCGTCGAGCAGCAATCGACGTCTGGCGGAGCGGGGCCCTATATTGCGTACTGAGATAGGCTGGATTAATCCGCCATCTTTGCGGCGGATGCGTTATCGAATACGGGAACTCGGCTGGCTTAATGACATGGTGCTAGAGCTATAGAACCGCCCATTAGCATGCCACCGTTCATCTGGAAAGATTGCTACGACGCACAAAAAGCATGAATGTGCGCAAGCGACTGCGCGCTGCCGAGTGGCTTCTCGAGGCAGATGTTCGCGCCGTCTTTCAATCCTGCGGCAACCACTTGCTGCGACGTTCGCGACGTTACGCACAAGACAACGGGAATCACGGATCCATGTCTGCACAGGCCGCGCAGCGTATCGTAGCGGAGTGGATCCGGCGCCACCCAATCGAGTAACACCAGATCGACGGCCACCTGGTTGAGCAGCGCACGCAATGTTTGGTCGCAGAGTGCGCCAAAGCAGAGATGCCCAGCGGATGACAGGGTTTCGAGCGCGCGGTCAAGTGCCACGGCATCGGACTCAAGTATGGCGATTCTCATGTGAACAGTTGCGCTTGCGGAGTGCAGCGGCGTGAGTGGTCGGTGGCGAGCAGGTCGACGAATTGGTGGGCAACACCTATATGGGTGCATGCACTTCGACGCGCGAGTCTACGCGAAAGTACACGAAAAAATTGTCAAGAAATGTCAACTGCGGGAAAGGGGCTGCGATGTGTCCTGCTGGTCGGGCGCCCGTTAATCGACATGATTCGGATTTCTCGAATTTTTACTCGGGCGTACTATCGACACACATCGCACGCACTCCGCAGTCCCAATCTGCAACACCTATGTCAGGTAGTGCTCGGCCTGCTGGGGAAGCCTAGCTGACCAGGGAGATTGGCCGCGCAGGTGACGAAGATCTCGACCACTCCCGAAGACCGTAAGTCGAGGCGCAAGCTGCCAAAAAACATGGGTACCACGGTTCTCGCGTCGTACTTTCTTTGGGAGGACCGTGCTATTTTCTCCGCCAGAGATTGCGCACGGCAGGCCAGCGTCGCGCGCTGCAGCCAGTCAGCCTGGTGACCGTTTAAACGCAGCCAGAGATGTGTGCACTCGACGAGGTGCTCGACCTTGAGCCATCGCCCGGTCCTCTGGCGCATGACCAATTGCGAAACAACGAGATAGGTCAACAGTTCCGTGCGCGCAAGCAGGTCGAAATCTAGCAGCCGAGTCATGATGGATGGAGTGTGCAGGTGGAGGCATGCAGTAATTGGTTATGGACGCGGCTTTGCCTGGCATGAGCGCAAAAGAAGGGTGGCCGTCCCTATCGTGCAGGCGGCTGCATCCAGGTAGCGCCTCACGAGATGAATGAACCCAAGACCGATAGTCCCCGGTCGGGTCTAACCTGGTCCGCCGAAACATTGACAGATTCCGCCGAAACTCACTGGGTGGCGCGCCCTGCGTTGCGCGGTTCAACGCCCACACCCCAAACCTATTCATTTGAATAGCATACCGTCAGAGTTCCCCTCTTATTTGGTCCCGCACAGCCAACGTTTTGGCATCTTCAGTCATTCTTGCCGGCAAGGCCTTAAATTGGCCTACTCTTTCCCCTGGCACTTCGAAGGGGGACCGAGCTGGTCCTCGCACCCTTCGGAGTTTCGGCCTGCCGCTCCCCGTGCGAGCAGGCTTTTTTTTGCGCGCCGTCGACACTCGTGCGAAGACCGGTGTCGCCAGTTTCATTCCGTCAACGCGGGTATTCATCACTACATGGATCGTGACGCGATAGAGCGCCGATTTATTTAGCACGAGGCGCTCTTCGTTTATCTGTCGCCGTACAGCCGGCGCTATATCTGATCGATATTATCTGGAAGCACTTCAAATACCACTGGCGACGCTTCGTCACGTCGACCAGGGAAACCATTGACGCTGAACTCACCGAACTGTTCGGCGGACAGGCACAAGATTTCGCGTCGATTTCCCCCGAACAGTTAAGTGTAGTAATCCGCCAACATGTTAGCTTTTTCCGTCAGCCGTCATTTTCGATGCGGTGGACTATGTATGATGCACCGCAACGAGAAGGTATTTATATACACGGCTATCGTCGGGATCGGTTTTTAGCATGACCTGGTATGCGGTTCTTTCGATTCATATATATAGGATATCTATTCAATTTGAATTTTAAAGCCTCTCTATAAGTCGACTTGTTTGAATGTCGCATTGCAGCCATGAGTTGTGGTGATGATTGACAAGGGCTCCATTCAACGCCGTGCCTTTTTATACCTAAAACTATAGACATGAGCGGAAACTCGTTTGGACTGGAACCGATAGGAAGCCGTAGGACTTTGGCGTTGGCCGCTATCCTGGCGTTTTCGACTTCGGCGCATGCGGTCGATCCGGCGTTGAACGCACTAGGCCAGGCTGGTGGTCTGGTTATTCCGTATGGATTCGCATTGCCTGAAGGTGTCGGTGAGGTGCAGTACAACGATTTCATCGATCCTCGGTATGCGAAGACGGCGACTGGATCTCAGGTTTACTGGGGCGCCGTTGGCCTGTTTCCGTATGTCGAACTGGCAGGTGGACTGGCAAATTATCCGGCGAACGTATCGGTCCCGCTTGCGCATGAAGAGCATTTCGTCGTTCGTCACCTGATGGCGGATATCAAACTTGAAGTTCCGAAGTTCTTCAAGTATCAGCCGAGCATCGCACTTGGTGTCACTGACATTGGCGGTCAGACGCATTTCTTCCGCTCGAAATACGGCGTGGTGTCGCAAGCATTTGGGCCGGTGACGTTGACTGCCGGCTACGGACAGGGTGATCGCCTCGATGGTCCATTTGGCGGCGCTCAGGTCTCGCTATGGAACACGGGTCTGTCGTTGCTCGCAGAAGACGATTCAAAGACGCCCTATGCGGGTGTGCGTTATCAGTCTCCGCGGATCAGCTGGCTCGCCGATGCGAACGTGATCGGCACCTTTATGCGGGCGATCCGGTCGACGAACGGCGCTTCACCGCGCACCTCGTTCTCGGTGGGGATTCAGATTCCGCTGGGCAAACGCTTCAGCAGTGCGCGTTGTGCAAGCGGCTTGTGCGAGGGTCCACAGGTGCCGGTCGCCCACGCCGCCGATGCCGACAATGACGGTCCAATCCGTCTCGCCAGCCTGCAACCGGTGGACACGCACGCTACCACCAGTACCAA
This sequence comes from Paraburkholderia sp., assembly GCA_036383775.1. Classification (GTDB taxonomy): domain Bacteria; phylum Pseudomonadota; class Gammaproteobacteria; order Burkholderiales; family Burkholderiaceae; genus Paraburkholderia. The sequence continues at coordinate 3,776 of DASVNP010000030.1, forward strand.
CAACGCGCTGACCGCAGCGCCGATTACGTATGTGCCGCCTCTGCAGTCATATGCGTCCGTGATGCTGAGTGACGTGACGGCTGACAAATCGACAGATGCGCAGTCTCCCGCCATTCCGGAGGCACTGGATACCTCCTCGCTCGACGAAATCGCCACGCAACTTTTTGCCGCCGGCCTCGAGCGTGTGCGCGTTGGGATGAGCGGTCGCGATCTGGTGGTCGAGTACGAGAACCATCGCTACAACCAGAACGAAGCGGATGCGCTCGGCATCGTGCTCGGCGTGGCGAGCGTGAATGCGCCGCGCGGCACGGACAAGATTCACGTGGTCATCAAGAAGGCCAACGAGCCGTTGGGCGAAGTCATTGTCGATCGTGACGCATTCACGCAGTTCGTCGAGGGCGGCGCGCCGACGGCCGCAGGTGCCTCACTGACGATGCGCACGCGTCCGACCTACGACGCGGATTCCATCGCGTGGCATGGCAATGAGCACACGCATGGGCTCACGCGCATCCAGATCGAGCCGATCCTCAGTTACCTGTACGGCACCGAGTACGGCAACTTCGACGTCTCGATTGGCGCCAACATTGAAGGGTTCGTACCGCTGTGGCGTGGTGCGGAGTTGTATGCGAGCTATATCGCACCGCTCTACAACACGAAGAACATGGACGAAGGCCGTGTGTTCAGCAACTTCCGCCTGCGTGGCGGCCTGAATGCGGTCGCATTGGCACAAAGCTTCTGGATCGTGCCGCAGGTGTTCAACGTGGCATCGGTCGGCAAGTTCGATTACTCGTATGTCGGCGTGCAAAACGAAACAACGGTGTTCGTGCCGGGCCGCCCCGACCTGATTCGCCTGCGGCTTGCCTATTTGCACCATGAGCCGGGCCATGACGCTTTGCCGAGCGAGAAGAATGCCGAGTTGACATACCGCTGGGTGCAGCCGTCCTGGAAGCTGTGGATCGAAGCGGGCGTAGCGCGCTTTGTCGGTGGAGACAAGGGACCGGTCGCAACGCTGACGCGCTGGTTCGACGACGTTTCCGTGAGTGTGCATGGCGAGCATAGCGGTCAGGGCACGTTCGTGGGCGCCGCAATCAGCTTCCCGCTGACGTTGCGTCAGGGCATGAAGCCCGGGATCAGTCAGGTATACGGATCGGAACAGTTCGGGCTCGACTTCCGCACCAAGGTTGGTTCGACGAATTTCCTGACGACCAGTGCGGCAGAGAACATGACATTCCCGTATAGCACGCAGCAGTTCCTGCTGAATCAGGGCCGCTTTAGCGGCGAGTACTTCGCTACCCAGCTTTACCGGATGCGTGATGCGTACCTGCGTTACGGGCGGCCCAGCAGCAACGACACGAAGACGAAGCCGCAAGCGAGCGCGCCTGCCGTATCGACGGGCGCCGCGCTGTCACACGGCGTCTGCGGAAAAGATTGGCAGGGCGTAAGTGACGGACAGGCGTTGGTGCCGGTCAATTGTTAATGACTTTCTTGGGAGATGGGCGATGAAGCTTCTAAACGGCGCCACGCTGCGCACGCTGCAGTTCGGATCGATAGTGCTGGCGACAAGTGCGCTGGTCGCATGCGGTGGCAGCGGCGATTCGCCGGGCGCGACGGTGAGCGGTACGGCCGCTGTGGGCGCGGCAATGGCAAACGCAAGCATTGTACTGACTTGCAAGAACGGTGCGGGGAGTGCGACGGCTAATGCAAACGGCGCGTATTCAGCAACCTTTAAGTTCGACGGACCGTGTTCGATCACGGCGTCGAGCGGCGCCACCGCGCTCCATTCGTTCGCGGCCGGCGCGGGCACTTACAACGTGACGCCGCTGACGGAATTGTTGCTGGATTACATCGCGGCGCAATTGGGCACGACCGTTAGCGGATTGCTCGCTGGCATCACTTCCAACGTGTCGTACCAGAACGCACTGTCGAATAGCACGGTGATTGCGAATGCCGAGGCGGCGGTGGCGGCGCTCATCAAGAAGACGTATGGGATCACGCTTTCTTCGTCGTCGTTCCTGACAGTTTCGTTTACCCCGGGGCAGCCCGGCGCGGATGCGGATCTGGACACTCTGCTGGCTGCTGGCGCGATTACCTCGAATGGTCAACCAGTCGCGTCGTTAACAGCCGCTGCCACTGCGGCCGGGGCGGCGGCGCCGATCTCCACCGGGGGAACCGGCGGTGGAGCAACCGGCGGAACGGGTGGCACTGGTGGCACAGGAACCACAACGAAATAGCTTTCGCTTATGGAAGCAGGAAGTCGGGCCGCCGGACCAGGTTCAAATTCCCAACGGAGCTTGACTGGTGGCCCATTAAGGAATCACTGTCCAATAGGAAATCGCTCAATTGGGTTAAAAAATATTTGAGCGTTCGCGTGGCAATGATCGGGATTTGGCGACGATGGTCTTCGCGATTTATTCGTGAGATTTACGAACGGAACAACAACGGCTTGAGACGCTAAGCGCAACTATTCGTAGCCGAGCTTATGACTGAGAATAGGTGCCAACAAGAGTGCAATCGCAGACCCCGCCGCCTTGCCCTCGAGTTCCGCAGCGGCAGCCGCGGCTCGCATTCCATACAGGTGCACGAGCATGTCGAGAAGCTGGGGCAGGCAGTAAAGTCCCGCTGTCGCTATGCAACAAGCTTGCGTGACGGATATGCGCCAGCCCTTCTCGAAGGCAACGGCAGCAGCGACAACGCGCAGAATGGCGAACAACACGAGCGCTCCCACGGCTGCCTGTTCTCGAATCAGATACTCCGGAATAAACTCGCCCATAACCCCTTGCACACCCGCTACGTTAAATCGCCAGAAATTGAATGCGGTTTGATATTACCGAAGCCGTACTGGAGCAATGAAAGGGCGGCTGAATGAACCACAATCTTGGCTGATTTGGTCAAGCGAATCAGCCCGTGATGCGTTCGGCGCCCCTCAATCGTCTGTTGTCCGTATCTACGATGATCAGCCATTCAGCCCACCAGTACTGGCGAGCGCTTGCGTAAGTACTCTTCAAAGTTGTCAGCCACCTCGGGGTGACGTAGCGCGAACTCGACCGTCGCCTTCAGGTATCCCAGCTTGCTGCCGCAGTCGAATCGCGTGCCGTGGTACTTGTACGCCAGCACCTGCTCGTCTGCGAGCAGCGACTGAATCGCGTCGGTGAGTTGCAATTCGCCGCCGGCACCTGGCTTCAATGCGCGCAGATGTTCGAAAATCCGGGGCTTCAACACATAGCGGCCCACCACGCCGAGATTCGACGGGGCGACATCCGGCTCAGGCTTTTCTATGATGGCGGACATTTTGATGATCGCCTCTTCCCACTTCTTGCCGTCCACAATGCCGTACGACCTGGTGTCCTGCGGCGGGATTTCTTCGACTCCGATCACCGAGCTGTGATAGTGGTCGAACACTTCAATCATCTGCGTCATGACGGGCGGCGTACCGTACAGCAGGTCGTCCGCGAGAATCACAGCGAATGGCTTGTCGCCCACCAGCTTTTCGGCGCACAGCACCGCGTGGCCGAGACCGAGCGCTTCCGGCTGACGTACGTAAAAGCAGTCCACGTGGCTCGGCTTGATGCTGCGCACCAGTTCCAGCAGCTTGTCCTTGCCGCGCGCTTCGAGTTCGACCTCGACTTCATAGGACTTGTCGAAATGATCCTCGATGGCGCGCTTGCTGCGGCCCGTGACAAAGATCATTTCCGTTATTCCCGCCGCCATTGCCTCTTCAACCGCGTATTGAATCAACGGCTTGTCGACGATCGGCAGCATCTCCTTCGGGCTGGCCTTCGTGGCAGGGAGGAACCGGGTACCAAGACCCGCAACCGGAAATACTGCCTTGGTAACTTTAAGCATGAGTTGTTCGGCTGTATGTGATGGCTAGACAAAAAAGAGCCTGCGCTCTGGAAGAGGCAGGCTTAATTCCGAGGCGGCAGGCTACGCTCGCGCGAGCCTGTCAGATCATCTTGCGGATGACCCGGGTTAAGCATAGGTGTGGCGAATCGTGCGAGGAACGCGCTGGCGGAAGAAGCCCCAATTTTGGCTAATGCGAGTAAAAGCTGACTCATCGTAGGCGATGAGGCGTGCAAGGTCCCTCGCTCGTTATAAGTGCAGCCTCCCTCGACGCAGAGGTCATAGTGGTTCCGGAGGCAGACTTTGCGATATACGGAAATTATGTTGGCGAAATCCGCCAGATAAATCAACCCGACGAATGGTTCGTGAAGAATGGGTGCCGATCGAGTATTAACCATCGTGGCGCATACAGCCGTACTTGTCGACGCCATGCCGCCTATTCTCACTCCTGCTACCCGGATCAATGAAAGTTACCATTATCGGAACCGGATACGTCGGCCTCGTTACGGGCGCGTGTCTGGCAGAACTGGGCAATGACGTGCTCTGCCTTGACGTCGACGAAGCAAAAATCGCAATGCTTAACAATGGTCAGATCCCGATTTACGAACCGGGATTGGCGAACGTGATCGACCGCAATCGCGAAGCGGGGCGCCTTGCGTTCTCGACCGACGTGGCGCAAGCAGCCACGCACGGCGATATACAGTTTATCGCGGTGGGCACACCGCCGGACGAGGACGGATCCGCCGATCTGCAATACGTGATCGCTGCCGCGAAGAACATCGGCAAACACATGAACGGGTTCAAGATCATCGTCGACAAATCGACTGTACCCGTCGGCACCGCGGGCAAGGTGCAAGCGGCAATTGCAGAAGAACTGGCGTTGCGCAAAGTCGACTTGCCGTTTGCGGTCGTATCGAACCCCGAGTTCCTCAAGGAAGGAGCCGCGATCGAGGATTTTATGCGGCCTGATCGCATCGTGATCGGATGCGACGATGACGTATCGGGACTACGCGCCCGAAGTCTGCTCGAGCAGCTCTACGCACCGTTCAATCGGAACCACCAGCGCACGCTGTTCATGGATGTGCGTTCGGCCGAATTCACCAAGTATGCCGCTAACGCGATGCTGGCCACGCGCATCTCGTTCATGAACGAGATGGCCAACCTGGCCGATTGCGTCGGTGCCGACATCGAAAATGTCCGCCGCGGCATTGGCTCCGATCCGCGCATCGGCTACAGCTTCCTGTATGCGGGCTGCGGATACGGTGGCTCGTGTTTTCCAAAGGACGTGCAGGCGCTAATGCGAACCGCTGGAGAATACGACATGGAGTTGAACATCCTCGCCTCCGCCGAATTCGTCAATGAGCGCCAGAAGACCGTGCTGTTCAACAAAATCCGCAGGCATTTTGGTGACGCACTGCGCGGCGCACGCCTTGCCGTGTGGGGGTTGTCGTTCAAACCAAACACGGACGATATGCGGGAGGCGACAAGCCGCCGTCTGATCGCGGATCTGCTACGCCACGGCGCCACATTGTGCGTCTACGACCCTGTTGCCCTCGAGGAGGCGCGGCGGTGCCTGAGGGATGACCTCGACGCTAACAGTTTCGCGCGCATCGAATTCTCGCAAGACCGTGATCAGGCGCTCCTCGGCGCGGACGCTCTCGTCATCCTCACGGAGTGGAAGGAATTCCGCAGCCCCGATTTCGAACAGATGAAGGTGGCGCTCAAAGACACATTGATTTTCGATGGACGCAATCTGTACGACCCGCACGCAATGAAAGCGGCAGGCTGGGTCTATTACACGATCGGCCGCGATGCGGCTCGTGCCGCGGCCTGAGCACGAAGAGCAGGGTGTCTAACGTGTGTGCCGGTCACTTCAGGTTGCCGGCGCGCGCAATTTTGTATGGCGACGCGATGTTGAAAGAGATTGTCAACCGGGTACTGATGCGTGTTCGGCCCGGTAAGCAGATCGCCGGTGAAGTGGGCGGCCTCGATCTGATGCTCTATCTCGTGGAACAGAGTTGGAATGGGCTGCGAGGCACGGTGCTGTCGCTACGCTCCAAACGCACCGAGGTGTGCTTTGTGGGGCGGAATGTGCGGATGCGGTTCGCAAGGAATATCGAATTCGGACGCTACGCCACCATTGGCGACGGTGCCATTCTTAGCGGCCTGGGTCTAAACGGCTTGCGGCTCGGTGCACGGGTCAACGTCGGTGCGTATTCGAGGCTTATCGTCGGCACAGACGTCGCCCGTCCCGGTAGCCACATTCATATCGGTGACGGTTGTGGCATTGGCGAGTACTCGAGTGTAGGAGGCTCGGGTGGTGTTTCTATCGGGAGGAACACGATCATTGGTCAATACTTCAGCGCGCATCCTGAGAATCACAATTTCAAGGACCTGTCACGGCCGATTCGGGAGCAGGGCACAACACGCCTGGCGATCTGCATTGAAGAAGACTGCTGGCTGGGCGCGCGCGTCACGGTACTCGGCGGCGTGAGGATCGGTAAGGGCAGTGTGATCGCCGCGGGTTCAGTGGTCACCCGCGATGTTCCGCCGTACTCCATTGTCGCTGGCGTTCCAGGACGTGTCGTAGGTAGCCGGCGCGGAGGCGACGATGGCGGCGCTTGATATCTTCGTTGTACTGTACCGGCGCGATCCCGAAGCAGCCGAAACGCTCGTGACGTTGAGCCGCATTGATTTTGCGGCGCTCGGCATCGATGTCGAGGTGCATATCTGGGACAACGGGCGAGCGATCCCCGCACCACCGAATCCGCATTTCTTGCCGTTCCGTTGGCGCTATCTGGCCTCTCCGGAAAATGAGCCACTCTCCAAGGTGTACAACGTGCTGGTGAGCGAATCGACGCGCCAGCACGTGGTCATTTTCGATCAGGACTCGAGGGTCGATACGGCGTTCTTCGAAAAGCTGGCGGATAGCATCGGGAAGGTCGAACTCGGAGCCGAAGTATTCGTCCCCGTCATCCGGCACGACGGACATCTGATTAGTCCCGGACGCCTGCGATGGATCAAGGGCCAGGCGCTGCACAGTGTCACCGCGAATGCCATGTTGCCGACTGACTTTACCGCGATGATGAGCGGGATGTGCATCAGTCGGAGCCTCCTCTCGCAACTGACACCGCAGCCATTCGACGAGCGGCTGCGCTTCTACGGCGTCGACACTCGCTTCTGCCGCGATCTTGCGCGGCACGGCGCGCGGGCTTATCTCCATGGGGCGGTGCTCGGCCACGACTCGGCGCTGCGCAGCACAGTCGACCCTCGAGCGGCACTGCAGCGCCAGATATGGCTGTGGCAGTCGTGGTTGCGCGTATTCGACCGCAATCCGTTCGAGGCTGTGGCAATCCGCTGTTATGTGTTGTGGAAAGCCTTGAGCGTGTCAATCGGCGCGCGCGCGCGGGGAAATTTCTTTGACGTGCTTGCGGAGGTGTTTCGTTGAGTACATCGCTTGCAATCGTGATGGTCCATCAGGGCGCGGAGCTCTACGGGTCCGATCGCAGCTTCGTGTCGGCGCTATGTGCTTTGCGCGAGCGACATCCGCACGCGACGATCGACGTTGTGTTGCCGGAGCCGGGCCCAATTGTCGATCACGTCGCGCGCTACGCGAGCCGAATTCTTTATAACGGCTATGGTGTGCTGCGCAAGAAGGAACTAGAAGCGCGGCCCTGGCAAACATGCCGGCGCATGATCGCGGCGTGGCTGGACTATCGGCGGATGTTTCGCTCGTACCAGATCTGTTATGTGAATACGGTTGTGTGTGTGGCCGCGATAGCGGCGCTGCGCAGACAGCGTGCGGGCACCTACGTGCATGTGCGGGAGATTCCGTCCTCGTTCGCCCTTGGATGTTTCAGGGCATTGCTGAAGGTCTCGCGTGCCTCGCTTATCTATAACTCGTGGGCGACGGCGGAGGCATTCGCGTTGCCGGGTGTCGTGATCCACAACGGCGTAGACGTCGCCGGCCCCGTTGCCCGCGTCGACGCGATGCAGAACCGTACGCTGCGGCTCGCGATCATCGGCCGTATCAATCAATGGAAAGGGCAGCAATTCGTACTCGATGCGCTGTCCACGCTCGGGCGCCGGTTGCCGGTGAAGGTGCGCATTGTTGGAGACGTGTTTCCTGGCTATGAGGAATTGCTGGAGACGCTTCGCGAGACCGCGAAAAAGTGCACGCAGACTGTGGAGATCGAAGGCTTTACAAACGATCCCGCGGCGCATTTCGCTTGGGCCGACTTCGTGGTGGTGCCGTCGGTTCTGCCAGAGCCCTTCGGACGGGTGGCGATCGAGAGCTTCGCGTCGGGGCGGCCGGTGATCGCCGCGGCCGCTGGCGGCTTGCAGGAGATCGTGACCGACGGCGTCGACGGTTTTCTGTTCGTACCTGGCGATATGACGGATTTTATAAGGGTGGTGGAGCGGGCGCTGGCGACAACGCACGATGCGTTTGCCGAGATGGCGGAAGCCGCGCAGCAGAAGTACCTCAGCGCATTCACTGTCCAGACATACATGCACTCGGTTGCCGACACGGTGCAGCCGTTGCCCGACAACGCAAGGCGGTCGGGCGTGGCCGCTGTATTTCGGCGCGGAACACGCTAATGACGATCGTCGCAAATCGATGAAAATTACGTTTATTCTTCCGAAGCTCACACGGCATCCGACTGGTGGCGGCAAGATCGTGTATCAGTATGCGAATGCCATGGCGAGCGCCGGTCATTCGGTTGAAGTCCTGCATCCGGAGACGCTCTTTCTGTGGGACTTACGCAAGAATCCGTTCCTCATGTTGCTCTCGCTTGCGGCCGACTGTGCGAGGCTGCTGAGAGGGTGGATGGGGCAGAGCGCATCGATCGTATCGTGGATGAATATCGATCCGGCGGTGAAGATTCGTGTCGTGCCGGCACTGTTCCCCCGATACATCCCACACGCGGATGTCGTCGTTGCTTCGCTCTGGCGTACCGCAGAGTATGTCGAGAACTACCCCGCAAGCAAGGGCGCCAAGTTTTATTTCATTCAGCACCACGAGACGTGGTCGGGGCCCGAGCGTCGGGTCAACCAGACGCTCATGTCCAGGATGAACAAGATCGTCATCTCCGGGTGGCTCAGGGACGTCGTTAAAGATCTGTCCGGCGACGACGCTTATCAGGTTCCCAATCCTGTCGACCATGACGAGTTCTTTCCGACTGCGCCGATCGCGAATCGACTCCACGTGGTCAGCATGCTGTACTCGCCGCATATCTGGAAAGGAGCTGCGGACGGCCTTGCGGCGCTCGATCTCGCGAAGCGCCAGTTTCCCGGCATGGAAGCGATTTTGTTTGGCGTTTCGCCCCGGCCGGACGCGTTGCCCAGCTGGATAAAGTACGTCCAGAATCCGGCCAAGCGCGTGCTGCGCGAAGAGATTTATAACGCGTCGTCGATTTATATGTGTCCAAGCTGGACGGAAGGATGGGGGCTTCCGGTGCTGGAGGCAATGGCATGCGGATGTGCAATCGTCACTTCGGACAACGGTGGCACGCGAGATTTCGTCGTGAATGAGGTGAACGGCCTCGTGGTCGCGCCTAAATCACCAGACGCGTTGGGTCAGGCACTGGTGTCCTTGCTCGCGGACGCTAAGCGGCGCTCGATCTTTGCCGCGCGCTCGCTCGAGATAGCGAAGGAGTTTACCTTGCAGGCTTCGGTCTCCAAGCTCCTCGCTGCGTTAGAAGACAGACCCGCCGCGGAAATGCGATGCTGAGCCACGTCTCGAGGAGTTCTCGCCTGCGCAAAGTCTGGTCAACCTATGTGCCCTACGCGCTTGGCATTGCCAGCAACGCGGGACTTAACATCGTATTGATTTCGCTTTTGACGCATCGACTTGCGCCGTCCGAGTACGGGACCTACTCGGTGGCGGTCACGGTGATCGTTCTGGCGAGCTCGATTGTGGGACAGTGGCTGCAACAGGCAACCGGGCGCTATCTGGCCGGCTCGTCGGCGATCGCCTCGAACTACACCAAGGCCGCGGTATTGCTGGGTGCGGGTGGCATCACATTGGTGCTTCTTGTTCTCTATGCGTTGGTCGCGCTATTCCTTCTGTTCGACGGCAGGCACGGCGTCGGGCTCTGGCTTGCCTGTCTGTTCGGCATTGCGGCGCAGACCCTCTTCACGTTGGTGGGAACCTCGCTGCAGTCTGAACAGCGAGCCTGGCCTTATTCGGTCCAGCAGTCTTGCTCAGGTGGTCTGAAAATCGGCTTTTCCGTGTTGGTGTGCCGTGCATCGCAGCAGAACGTCGACGGATTACTGTATGCCGGGGCTACGGCGCAACTGATCGGCATTGCATTTGGTGCATGGCGAGCCCGCTTTTTCGACGCAAGCGTGCTACGCAAGCTCGGATCACCGCGTACGCGACTCATCTTGCACAAGCTGCGCGTCTATGGTGGCGCGATGACGCTCTGGTTCATCTTCATGAATCTGGCCATGTATTGCGACCGGTTGCTGGTACGCGCCCTGGTGGGCCCGGCGCAAGCCGGTCTCTACGGTGCGGCGTCTACGCTGGTGGTCGGCTCGGTAAGCCTTGTGATGGCGCCGATCCTCGCGGCAACGTGGCCACAGCTCATGGCGACCTGGAATATGAAGAATGAGCGCGCGGCTTCGCGTCTGCTGGGCGATCTCCTGACCTATCTATTGTGCGCGGGCGTTGCGCTGGTCGCGGTCGTCAATGCGGTTGCGGAGCCGGCTACGCGACTGTTCCTGGGCGCGAAATTTAGCGGAGCATCCACGCTGCTTCCTCTATTGACAGCGTCCGCCTTCAGTTTTTCGCTTGGACCTTTTTTCCACAAGCCGCTCGAGTTCAAGGAGAGGAAGGTCACGATGTGCGCATTTGCCGCGATCGTGCTGCTGGTGAACGGTCTTCTTAGCGCGGTGCTTACCCCGCGTCTGGGCGGTATCGGAGCAGGCGTGGCGGCGTTGGCTTCGGGCGCGCTCTATTGCCTGTTAAGCACTGTGCGCGGCCGGAAGATCGTGAAGTGGCGGATTCGCGTCGACCGGCTGGCGACGGTGTCGGTACTCGCCATCGCTGCGTCGATTTTGTCCAGACGCGTTTCCTCCTCGTGGCACTTCGACGCCAATTTGTGGGGCTTTGTGGCGGCGAGTGCCACGTTCTTCGTGTTGTTCGGAGTGGCAATCGGTGGGGCCTGGGTCATGAGTTCGACCTGTCGGCGGTTGAAGATAATGGGTGGTTAGGTGAACATGAAGAATCAGACGAAAAAAGAGCTTAGCGCGACAGGGGAGAAGGTTTATCTGTTCGACAAGATCCTGTTCTGTATCTGGCTGCTTGTGCCCGCCTATCAGTACTCCGATCTCCATGTGGAGAATTCCCGCATCGGATTCTGGGGCATAGCGGCAGTGCTGATTTTCCGCATGTTCATGCGAGATCTTCAGCGCAGGAGATTCGTCATCCCGTCGAGAGGCTTGATGGGACCGTTCTTGCTCGTGTTCGGTTGGAAATTTGTCGAACTGATGAGAGCGCCGGGTCAGATCGGCACAGCCACGCTCTTCTTCGTGGATTTTTTGATCACTTACACCTGTTGCCTCGCCATTGCACCGCGCATTTTCTCCGTGCGATCGTGGCTCATCGACTTTCGCCGCGTTATGGTATTTGCGCTCGCGCTTTCTATGGTCGCTCACCCATTCATTCCCCCGCGCACGGACATGGCTGGCTGGGATAAAGGAGCTAGTTGGGCGTTCGCGCATCCGAACATTGCTGCGATGTACCCGCTTGCGATCTATATGCTTACTATTGTCATGTTCGGCACCGGGGTGAAGCGTGGCTTCCGGTGGTTCGATGTGTTCTGCGTCGTGTTCAGCCTCGTCGCGCTCGCTATGACCAACTCTCGCACTACGTTGGCCGTGGCGGGTGTCACGACCGTACTCGCGCTGGCCAATGTCTTTGCGCTGACCTATTTGAAAGACGACGCTAACCGCGAATCACGTGCCGTCAAGGGTGCTCTCAAGTTTTGCACAATAATTGCCGTTTGTGGGTGTACCTACGCCATCTATTCCGATCTGGGTCGTCAAGCGGTCGATGCATTGTTTAGCGGTCGCCTGTCTTTTGCAGCGGACGTTCTGTTCTCGGCGAAAGATCTGATCTTGGGAGTCGGCCTGATGCCGCCAGGCGCCAATCTCCTTGCCGATACCACCACGCGGGGAGCCGGAATTGATGGTCTCTACATCAATCTGATATATGGCGAAGGCTATGTCGGGTTCCTGATCTTCGTCATCGCTATGTTCGGCATGCGGCGCATGGCCAGCGTTAATCAACGTTGCCGCGGATTCTTCAGCGTGACGCTGATCAGCTGCCTTTTATTTGGTGTGACGGAAACGCATTTCTGGCTGTTGGCCAGTCCTTTGACCGCATTGGTAGCGGTACTGGCCGCTACACTCGGCACGCAGGCAGGGAGCTATATGACGATTTACATCGTGAAGCCGTTGCCACAACTCGTGAGCCGGTAATTGGCTACGGTCTAAGGGCGTAAGGGGAGGCCGGCACTTTCTGACATAGTGCCGGTCACTGTCGTGGTATCGCGGGCAACGTGTACGGTGTCCCCCCGGTGTGGTCGATCACCGGCCGCGTCGGTAATCGGGCACATTTCCATTTGAAAGGACTACCGCTCTACCGTGATCTCGTAGTTCGCTGCCCAAGGCTGTCCTTCGCGATTGATGTCGAAAGTGACGCGCCGGCCGTCGGCTTTGGACGTGACAGGCTGAACCCTGCGTCCCTGGATGTCAAGAGCGAATACGGAAGCTCGGGCGGTCGAAAGCTGCAGGGCGACGGTTGCAGGAATGCGTTCCATCTGTGCGGGCCCTGCGACCTTGTAAAGACTGGCGGAAGGCTGATCGCCTTCTCTGGGCAGTATTGTTCGCCACTGTCCCCGCAAGTCGGTTGCAGCGAGTTGCTGCGTCTCATGGTTGTCAGTCCCCATGGTGAACCCGGGTATTGAAAGCAGCAGACGATGCGAGGTGGAGAGCGGCTTGCCATCCAGACTAGTGAGGAATGCCGTTGCAAATCCACGGCTTCCCGGAGCTAGCGTCAATTCAAGCAATGAGGAGGCCACGCGATGACCGACCGGAATAAAGCCAGAGATTCCGGCGGCGTACGCGGATCCGAATATGAATTGACGCGCCGCCTTGTCGTAGGAGAAATAAGACGACGTTTCCATGGTAGCGGCCGAACGCACGCGGAAGTTGGGCGCATTTTCGAGCGCAATCTGCCGGGTCATCGCGACACCAGGAGGAATGCCGAAGTGCTTCGACAGATAGGATGCGAGATTGCCCGTTACGCCATTACCATCGGCCGTCGCACGATCGTCGGGTGAGAGGGCGATAAATGACTGCGCTAACGCAGTGCCGGGATACAGGGCACGAAAGTAAGCCGCGCATTGCGCGAATTGAGCGAGTTTTGTGAGATCCCCACGCAAGCTGAAATCGGAAGGCGTGAAGGCGTTCCATTCGCGATCGTGCGCGTAATCATAAAGGATCAGTCCATCCCAATCTTGCGCGACGGCAAACTGCGTCACAATCGGAAGCAGGTCGGAGGCTTGCTGGTTTGGCCACGCCTGATTGAACTCGCTGATCACAAATGGGCGACCGGCGGCGCGCGCAAAGGCGGTGTTGAGGAAGGTCTGTTCGGGGGCGTCACCTAACCAGCCATTCGAAATGCGCCAGTCAGTCCAGTCCCATTGCCGATGCGGGAAAAGATAGTGGTCGACGTAGAAATGTGCGTCCGTGAAGCTCGCGGCGCCATTTACGTCGAAGTTCGCAAAGCCTCCATGATTCCAGCGCCCGGAATGAATGATTTGAGTGCCGGATATCGGTACGTCGTCGCCAAGCTCGTCCCTGACTGTGCCAACCATTCGCCTGATGTAGCTTGCGTCCAGGTCAATGAAGAACCTGGCGGCAACGCGCGCATCGTCGGTAGCTAACCCCGAGCGCTCAAGCGGTAGAGGCGTGGCAGCCAACTGGCGATTCTTGCGATAGGTAAGCCATTTCTCACGCAATGCATCGAGGAACCCGCCGGTAACGAGTGAAGCCAGGTTCCCTTCCTGCCACGTATCAACAAGACTGGCTTCATTGTTGATCTCGACCATCGCGAGGTTTGGGCGGTCGCGCAGCTGAAGTGCCGAAAGCAGGTTCTTTGTATAAGTTGCCTGCCAGACCGTCATATCCGCGTCGATAATGGGCAAGGGCTTGCTTTGCGGAGGAATGCGATCGCCGGCCTGTTTGGCCGGAAAGGTGTGATTTGCGTGAAGATTCAGATCAACGTAGATGCCATGGCGTCCCAGCTGGCTAATGAATCTCGACAGCACGGCGACGGCTTGCGGATCGAGTTGCGGACTCGCGGCATCTCGTAACATGCCGACGGGGCCGTCGGCGGAATTTTGTGCGGGTTGATCGATTGCATGGAGCCTGATGATATTGACGCCAAGCGCTGCGAGACGTTGTGCGAGTGCTTCGCCGTCAGTTTCCGAAGGAAAATTCGCGGAGAGCGCTAGCGATACGCCGAAAAATCGCACGCGCCTGCTACTGCCCGGCGCGCCTGGTGTGCCGACCGTGAAGAAATGACCGTTGCGTATGACAATGCGATCTGCGCTTCCGAGTGGTGCGCCCTGCTGTTTCGCGTCAAGCACGAGACTTGGTGATGTCCCCGCGATGCTGACTGGCTCGTATTGCAGGACGTCAGCACCTTGAGATTGGCAGGAGCAGAGAATTGATGCGATTGCCGCAAGAGAAGCTTTCTTGCTGGCACCGATAAGAAAACGTCTTGACATGAAGAGTGGTTAGCAGCCGCTTAGCGGGACATTAAGTATAAGCAACGCATTTACAGAGTGACGCTGCCGAGTGCGTACTCCTAGGTCATTTGAGAATGGATGACGCCACACGTCTACTCCACCTCGCTCCCAAGATGCTCCACACGTACCGCATTCGCGACCCCCGAACCTGCATTGGGCATTCGAGCGAGCGTGTCGATTGCCGGCTTGCGATCCGGGACACGATGAGCGGGACGTGAAGCGGGCACCACATTGCGCGCGCCTCCGCCCGTATGACGATGCAGCAACGCCTCATACTGCGCCAGTACACTGTCCCAGCGAAACGCGCTCTCGAAGCGTTGAATGCTCGCATCGCCCATGGCTCGCGCGGTAGCAGGATCGCCGAGCAGCGCCGAGATGTGCATATCGCAGTCGACTTCCGTCGCGAAGAATCGCGCCTCCGGTCCCGCCACCCATCGATTGAACACATTGTCGTGCGCGATCACTGCGCTGCCGGCACCTAGTGCTTCGACGAGTGATGGGTTGGTGCCACCCACGCGATGGCCGTGCAGATAGAAATGCGCATGCCGTCGTAGTGCACGCACGGCCGATTGATCGTAGATGGCGCCGGGAAAAACGACTTCGTCGCTTGCCGCCTCGATCACTTCGCGATGATACGTGTGAGCCTCGGTATCGTATTTTCCCAACACCACGAGCTTCGCGCCGCGCGGGCGGCGCGAGAAGGCGGTCACGATCTCCAGCACCGAATTCTCAGGCTCCGGGCGTGCGATCACGAGCCCGTAGAACGTGTCCTCGATTCCAAGCTCCTTGAGCGGCTCGAGGCTTGCCGCGCCGACGGGGTCCGCCCCGTACGGAATCGTCGTGATCTTGCGGCGATTGACGCGTGTGGCGAGGTGTGACGCGATCTCCGGGTGATCGGCGATCAGGTGATTGCCCGTCCAGCAACCAACTCGCTCGTTGAGCCAGAGCCACACGCGTTCATGGAACTTCCACTTCTCGCGACGCCACTCGAGTCCGTCCATGTTGATCAGATTCGTAATGCCGTGCCAGCGCAAGTACGTGCAGAAAACAGCGGTGTTGTAGCCGAGCGTCAGGACCAGTGCAGGCTTGCGCGCAACCGTGTCGCGCACCGACTTCCAGTCGAACTCCATCGTGCCCAGCGCACCGTCGCGCGCGACGGGAATGGTGATCCGGTGTACGCCACGCCACGTGTCTTCGACGGTCTCCGTTTGACCAGTCTCGCCCTGGCAATACACCGTGACTGTCCAGTCGCGTTGCGTGAGATAAAGCGCAAGTCTCTCCGCAAACGTCTCGAAACCACCGTGGCGCGCGGGGATCCCTCGCGTGCCCAAAATGAAAAGTTGACCGACTGGCATATCGCTTGATTCCGTCGTTGATTCGCGCACCGATGTTGCGCTGAACAAAAGCTACCCAGGCATTAGGGTAGGGCAAAGAGCGTGGCGAATTCGGTCACTGTTGTTATCGATTCCGCCAAACTAACCTGTGGACTCGCATCCCCCGCAGATTTCGCGCCGACGTTATTAAGGCGTCCAGACTCGTTTGCCGACGATGTCGGAATGCGCCAACGAATTGGCCGAATCGGCTACTTCGCCACTCCTAACATAGCCATCCTCCAGCCGTGAAATTCGTGCGGTGCGTCACGGTTGCATTTGATTCAGTGAGCGTGGCGGATTAGGACCAGGTGGTCGAGATATTTCCAACAATATAACGAGGGCTCAACATGATCCTTGTGACCGGCGGGGCCGGTTTCATCGGAGCGAATTTCGTCATCGACTGGCTGGCCTGCAATGCCGAACCCGTCCTCAACGTCGATAAGCTCACTTACGCGGGTAACTACACGACATTGCGTGAGTTGCACGGTGACGCCCGGCACACATTTGCGCACGTGGATATCGTCGACCGCGAATCGCTGGACACGCTTTTCAGGCGATACCAGCCGCGTGCCGTCGTGCATTTTGCTGCGGAGAGCCACGTAGACCGCTCGATCGATCAGCCGCACGAGTTCATCGAAACCAACGTGGTCGGTACGGCGACGTTGCTCGATGCAGCGCGCACCTATTGGGGCGCGTTGCCGCTGCCGCAGCAGAGCGCATTCCGGTTTCTGCACGTGTCCACCGATGAAGTGTACGGCTCCCTCGGGCCAGACGATCATCCGTTTTCAGAAACGACGCCTTATGCGCCGAATAGCCCGTACGCAGCTTCGAAGGCCTCCTCCGATCATCTGGTGCGTGCCTATCGCCACACCTACGGTCTGCCGACGCTGACAACGAACTGTTCGAACAACTACGGCCCCTACCAGTTTCCCGAGAAGCTGATTCCACTGATGATCCAGCGCGCGCTGCATGGTCAGCCGATGCCGATATACGGCGACGGGCGCAATGTGCGCGACTGGCTCTACGTTGGCGACCACTGCGATGCGCTCCGCACAGTACTGGCAAAGGGGCGGCCCGGCGAGACGTACAACATCGGCGGACGCAACGAACATACCAACGTCGAGGTGGTGAACCGCCTTTGTTCCCTGCTCGACGAAGTGCGTCCGCGCCGGAGCGGCAGCTATCGCGATCAGATCGCTTACGTGGCCGATCGTAAAGGTCACGACCGTCGGTACGCAATCGACGCGAGCAAGATCGACAGGGAGCTCGACTGGAAGCCGAGCCAGACTTTCGACAGCGGCCTTGCACGGACCGTGCAATGGTACGTCGATAACGAAGCGTGGACGGACGCCATTCACTCCGGCGCTTATCGCCGGGCATTCCTTTCCAATGAACTGACAGGAACCTGAGCGATGAGATCGACACGGAAGGGCATCATTCTGGCGGGCGGGTCCGGCACCCGTCTTTACCCGATCACGCGCGTGATCTCGAAGCAACTCCTGCCGGTGTACGACAAGCCGATGATCTACTACGCGCTATCGACCTTGATGATGGCGGGCATCAGCGAGATCCTCCTTATCTCGACACCTGACGACACGCCGCGCTTCACTTCGATGCTGGGTGACGGAAGCCAGTGGGGCATCAATATCAGTTACGCGGTCCAGCCTTCGCCGGACGGCCTCGCACAGGCGTTCCTGCTCGGCCGCGATTTCATCGATAACAAGCCTTCTGCCCTGGTTCTCGGCGACAACATCTTCTATGGCGCGGATCTGGGCACGCACCTGCGCGAAGCGGATGCTCGTACGGTGGGCGCGACGGTGTTCGGCTACCACGTGCATGATCCGCAGCGATACGGCGTAGTGGAGTTCGACGCTCAGGGCAAGGTCGTCTCGATCGAGGAGAAACCGATCAAACCGCGCTCGAACTATGCGGTGACCGGCCTGTACTTCTATGACAACGACGTGTGCGATATCGCCGCCGATATCGCTCCGTCCGTGCGGGGCGAACTTGAGATCACCGACGTCAATCGTCGCTATCTCGAGCGTGACGACCTGCATCTGGAGAAGCTCGGCCGCGGGTTTGCCTGGTTCGATACAGGCACGCATCAATCGCTGATCGAGGCCGCAACCTTCATTTCAACCGTGCAGCAACGGCAAGCGCTACTCGTTTCGAGTCCGGAAGAGGTGGCGTTCCGCAACCGCTGGATCAATGCGGAGCAACTCGACATATTGGCCGAACCGCTTCGCAAGACTGACTACGGCCGTTACCTGTCTTCCCTTCTTCATGCTGTCGCGCCATGACTATTAATGTAAAACATACGGCCATTCACGACGTGAAGCTGATTGAGCCAAAAATATTCAGCGACGCCCGCGGCGCGTTCTTCGAGAGCTTCAACCAGAACGAGTTCGAAGAGAAGGTTGCGCGTGGCTTCCGGTTCGTGCAGGACAACCACTCGGTGTCGACACGCCATGTGCTGCGCGGACTGCACTATCAGATCGAACGTCCGCAAGGCAAGCTGGTGCGTGTCGTGGTGGGCGAAGTGTTCGATGTCGCCGTCGATCTGCGCCGCTGGTCGCCGACGTTCGGGCGCTGGGTCGGTGCACGTCTGTCGGCTGCGAATGGCCATCAGCTATGGATTCCGCCGGGTTTCGCGCATGGCTTCGTGGTGTTGTCCGATGTTGCCGAGTTTCTCTATAAGGCAACCGACTTCTGGTTCCCGGAGCACGAACGCACGTTGCTGTGGAATGACCCGGATATCGGCATCGACTGGGGCATCGACGGTTTGCCGTTGATCGCAGCGAAGGACGCCGCGGGTGCCAGTTTCAGTTCAGCGGAAATTTATTGACGCACGCCGATGCCGTACAGGCGCGTGCCTGGCATCGGGACTTGTGGTGCGCTCACCGGCCGTCATTGCAACGGCTCAAGCAGTCAAGGATCGACAATTGATTAAAGACCTCTTCATTCACGGACCCTTCAGAGTTGGCCTGCCGCAACAGGCCATGGTTGTGCGCGGTTTGTCACTGGCGTTGCTGACTGCGCTCAGCGGGTGTGCGTTGGCCCCTGGTCCCTATATGGGTGTGCCGCCCTCGCAGGACACGCGCAGGCAGACCGGCGGTGAACCGCAGCTGACGGAACTGGTCCAGGACGGCATTACGTTTCGTCTGCATCCGGTAAACGGCGACCTGGTCGCGCATCTGTCGTCGCGGCCGGGTTCTGCTGAACAGGTATCGTCACGCCTGCCTCCGAGCGTCCCTTCGGCCTACCGGGTGCGCAATGGCGATACGCTGCGTGTGATCGTATGGGATCGGCCAGAACTGAATAACCCAGGATTCTCCGCATTGAACACGTCGATCGTTTCGATCGGCGGGACGGAGAGCAGCAG
The DNA here is from genome assembly GCA_036383775.1 of Paraburkholderia sp. Taxonomy (GTDB): domain Bacteria; phylum Pseudomonadota; class Gammaproteobacteria; order Burkholderiales; family Burkholderiaceae; genus Paraburkholderia. The sequence continues at coordinate 23,191 of DASVNP010000030.1, forward strand.
CGTGCCTTCGGCCACTGCGGGCGGCAACCTGGACCCTGTGGGACGCGTCGTGCAGCCCGATGGTTCGATCTACTTTCCGTATGTCGGCAAGGTGAAGGTGGCCGGCCAGACGACGGACGCGATTCGCATCGATCTCACGAATCGCCTCAACAAGTTCGTGAAGGATCCGCAACTCGACGTCACGATCTCGTCCTATCGCAGCCAGAAGGTCTACGTGTCGGGCGCGGTCAAGGCGCCGGGCTCGCTTGCCGTGACCGATACGCCGGAAACGGTGGCGGATGCCATTTCCGGGGCGGGTGGCTATAGCGAAGGTGCGGACCTGGCGGCGGCGACGCTCAATCGGGGTGGTCAAGTGTTCCCGCTCGACCTGTACGCGTTTTTCTATAACGGCGACCTCTCGCAGAATGTGTTGCTCAAGGACGGCGACGTGATCAACGTGCCGGAGCGCCGTCTGAAGAAAGTGTTTGTACTCGGGGAGGTGACCAAGCCCATATCGCAGGTGATGCCGGTGGGTCCCTTCAGCCTGTCAGAAGCGATAGCCGATGCAGGTGGCCTCAATCCGTTGTCAGCGAATGCATCGCAGGTCTACGTATTCCGCCAGGGGCCTAATCGCACTGTCGACGTGTTTCAACTCGATGCGACTTCGCCAGGCATGCTGGTGCTGGCGGATCAGTTTCCGTTGCAACCCCGTGATGTGGTCTTCGTCGACGCGGCGCACGTGACCCGTTTCTATCGCGTGGTCTCGCAGATCTTACCGTTCGCTAGCTCCCTGTACCTCGGCGCCTCGGCATTCAAATAAGGCGCGCGATGACTTTTATCGACACACGGAGCTAACTTTGAATTTGCTGCTGGTCTGCCGTGCGAACGTGTTTCGCAGCCGTATCGCCGAATGCGTGTTTCGGCATGTCCTGTCCGACGCGGCGAACGTGTCCGTGCTGTCAGCGGGTCTCGAGGCGTTGAGCGGGGTGCCGGTTCCGCCGATCGTGCACAACCTGCTCGTCGCGAAGGGCTATGCGGTCCCAGCCGACTCATCGGCCATGCGCCTGACGATGCCGATGTTGCATTGGGCGGACCTTGTCCTCGTCATGGAGATGGCCCAACGCGGGGAAGTGCTCAAACGCTATCCGTTTGCAACCGGCAAGGTATGGACGCTGGGGCACTGGCTTGGAAGGGAAATCGACGACCCGGTTGGCGGTGACCAGGCCCTGTTCGAGGCATCGCTGGCGCTGATCGAGCGCAGCGCAGACAGCTGGTTG
>DASVNP010000031.1:0-8215 GCA_036383775.1 Paraburkholderia sp.
AGGGTCGCGGTCACCGCGTTGCCCGCCGGCTGTCCACCCACAATGCAGATTCCGCTTATCAGCACGACGGCGTAGCGCAGCGCCGTCGACAGATCGGGCAAACCGACGGACGCCACCGCGAATGTCGCCAGCAGAAAGCTGACTGTCAGCACGCGATAGAAGCCGAAGCGATCCATCAAGGGGCCCATCAGCAGCGCACCCACGGTTCCGCCGACCTGCAACGAGGTACCGATGAGAACGGCCGTGGACACGCCATGGCCGACTCGCAGCGAAAGCATCGGAAGCCAGTTCGACAGAAAAAACAGGTCTAGCAGATTCGCGAAGTTGATGCCCCAGAGGAGCAGCGTCATCCTGCCTCGACCATGCCGGAAAAGCTCGCCAACGGATGCCTTCGCATCGCTCTGCTCGTGGCCGGCAAAGCGGGTTGCCGGTCCGACCCGCACATCCGGCGCGATGTGCTTAAGCCATTGAGCAATCCTTTCGCGGCTGCGCTGTTTGAGAACCAGCAGTTGAAGCGATTCGGGCAAATACCTGAGCATCGCCACGGCAATGATCAGCGGCAGGATGCCGCCGATCAGGAACACCGAGCGCCAGCCCATCGACGGGAGCAGCGCCGCGCAGAGAAGCCCTCCCGCGATCGCACCGCCCGTGAAGCCGCACGAGACCCATGTCATCAGCGATGCGCGATGTTTCTGCGGACTGTATTCGCTAACCAGTGCGATGGCATTGCCCATCACGCCGCCAATGCCGAACCCGGTCAGGAAGCGAATCACAAGAAACGCCGGAACGTTCTGAGCAAGGGAGGCAGCGAGCATGCATAGCCCATAGAACACGGTCGCTCCGACCAGAACGGGCCGCCGCCCTACCCTGTCCGCCATCGCACCGAGAACGATAGAGCCCCCGAGCATCCCCAGAAGGCCTGCGCCGAAAACGGGTCCAAGGTCCGCGGGACTGATATGCCACGCCTGCACGATCGCGGGCGCAACAAAGCCCATGGTCTGCACGTCGAACCCATCCATCACGACCGAACAGCCGATCATGACCATGATCCATTTCTGGAATGTGCTCAGTGGACGGCTGTCGATCAGCGCGCTGATATCGACGATTGAAGCATGCGCCGGTTCCACTCGCTCCTCGGTATCGGGGGTCACTCTTCACCTCGCTCTGTATGCCGCATCACTCAAGGCCGAACAAACGACGCGCGTTGTCCCGCCCAATCTTCACGCGGTCGGTTTCACTGATCGAGCACGTGTCGAACCACTGGGATGCCTCGTCGTGCGTTTCGAATGGATAGTCGACCGAATACATGATGCGGTCACTGCCCATTTCCAGCATGGTGGACAGAAGCGTCTGCGTTCTGAAGTTGCCGCTCGTCGTCACGTAGATATTCTCCCTGAGATACTCGCCCACGCTGCGCTTGCACGGCAGTCCTCGCGGCGCCTTCTGGAGGATGTGGTCGACGCGCCAGACGTTGAACGGAATCCCCTCGCCGAGATGGCCAAGAATCATCTGCAACTGGGGATTGCGGTCGAAGAGACCCGAGGTCATCAGCCGCAGCGCGTGAATACTCGTTTCAACCGCGAACGCCCAGGTCGCCGCGGTGAGCCATGGAAAACCGTCGTAGATTGGTTCGCGGGATGGCAACGGGTCCCGAGGATGCATGTAGAAAGGCTTGCCGAGTGCCGCCGCGCTCGTCCAGAAATCGGTGTATTGCGGCGCGTCGTAATACACGACGTTTTCCGCGTCTCCCACCTGGGAGAAGCCGTTCACCATAAAGCCGTGGAACCCCAGCTCTTTCACGGTGCGCTCGAGTTCTCGCGCCGCGGCTTCAGGGTCCTGCATCGGCAACGCAGCGAAACCACCAAGGCGAGACGGATGACGGGCGACGTGTTCGGCAAGGACGTCGTTGGCGCGTCGCGCCACGTCGATCGCTTCCTTGATGTCGGGAATGCCCTGGATGCCAGGGGAGTTGAGCGACAGGATCGAATACTCGGTGCCACCCTGCTCCATCCGTTCGAGCCGCTGCTGCTCGATGTCCATCAGATTCGACTTCAACATCTCCCAGACGGGTGGAGGTGCGTAAGCTCTCGACTGTTCGATAGTCAGGTCGATCGCAAAGTGCTCTTCTAGGGCAATCTTGTTTCTCATCAATTAGCTCCGGTTCGGCGTGTGAGGCATCGTTCACGTTGCTACGTTGACGGATGTCCTGGGTCACGCGGTCACTCGTTGTTTGATTTATCAAACATCTATGGGTCGGAGTATAGTTGATTTTTCAAATACACGTATTCACGTAAACCCTTTGCGCGGTGGCGGTTATCGTCTGATTTGTGCCGGTGGCCGACGCCCCTGCCCGCATGGAGTGATGCGGACAGTGCTTGAATCGGTCAGTGGGTTCTACGTGCCAAGGCGTGGCAATTCGAAAATTGACCGTAATCGGCCTGTGCTGACGACGGCAATTTGTGAGGACTACTGCGTAATTGAATTATTGATGATCCGTTTGACCCGCTGTGGATTCATTCGATCGAGCGGATGCTTCGACCGCGATCCGGGCCTGGTTCCCATCGTTCGGATCGCAAGCGCAGGGCGCGTATGAATCGCCCCATCGGAATCGGGGCGGCGATCTCGTAACTGTACTACGGTACCGAATTCTTTCCGGCGACCGCCGCGGAAATAGAAAAAGGCCTTATGGACATGCATCCATAAGGCCTTGATTTCTTTGGTCGGGGCGAGAGGATTTGAACCTCCGACCACCTGCACCCCATGCAGGTACGCTACCAGGCTGCGCTACGCCCCGAACAGCATGAAATTATAACAGACGCTTTATTCGATGAGAACCGCTCGGCACCAAGAAAACTCACAAACGCGTCAGCAAGCAGGATCTAGTGGCCCAGCAGGTCGATCACACCGAGCAATTCTTTACGCAACTGCTCAACGTCCACTGCGGCCGATGCAGTGGGCGCTGCCGACGGCACCACGCCCTCGCGCTCCTCAACCATCTCATCCGGCACATCGTGCGCGCCGCCGCCATGCGAATCGAGCCGGTTGCGCGCGCCGTTGATCGTGAAACCTTGCTCATACAACAACTCACGAATCCGCCGGATCAACAGCACCTCATGATGCTGGTAATACCGGCGATTGCCGCGTCGCTTGACCGGCCTCAACTGCGTGAACTCCTGTTCCCAGTACCGCAACACATGCGGCTTCACGCCGCATAGTTCGCTGACCTCACCAATCGTGAAGTAGCGCTTCGCCGGAATCGGAGGCAAGACGACTTTTTCGATCGTCGCTGTCATCGTCAGTTAACCGTCGTGGTGGGTTGCGCAGGAGTGCGCCAGTCGATCAGCGCACGAAGCTCGCTTCAGCGCCGTTCTCTACCAGCGCTTTCAGCTTTTGACTTGCATGAAACGTCACAACGCGGCGCGCGGCGATTGGAATCGCCTCGCCGGTCTTCGGGTTTCTGCCAGGACGCTGAGGCTTGTCGCGCAGCTGGAAGTTGCCGAAGCCCGACAGCTTCACGCTGTCGCCGCTCTCCAGCGCATCGCGGATCACCTCGAAGAACGCTTCGACCATGTCTTTCGCTTCCCGCTTGTTGAGCCCGACATTGTCGAACAGCAACTCGGCAAGTTCCGCCTTGGTGAGCGTCGGCGTTTCAGTGGAAACGGCGGCGGGTGATGTCGGAATTTCGCGAATCATGGCGCTGCGTTGCGCCGTAAGAAGGGCTTCGAAATCACTCGAGTTCATTTCATTCATATCTATCAAATGGCGCGCCAAGCAAAAAACAAAGGATGCGGAAACAGCCGTTCAATTGTTAAATGCGGGTTATCCGCGCAACCGTGCGCCATATACTCGAGCCAGACGTTCCACAAGAGTTTGAATAGCCAGATCGACCGTTTCATCCTGAAGGGTTCCGCCAGTATCTTGCAAGGTCACACGGAACGCAAGGCTTTTCTCGTGAGCGGCCAGACCACCGGAAGTGTTTGATTTTGGACGAAATTCGTCGAAAAGTGCAACCTTCTGAACCGTCTTGCAGGCAGGCTCGGACTGCGCCTTCTGGAACTCGTCCAAGAGCGCCTGAACCTCGATTTTCTGATCGACGACGAGCGCGATATCGCGACGCACCGGCGGGAATTTCGACACTTCCGACGGCGTGGGCAATACCCGCTGCATTAATGCTTCTGCCTCGATTTCAAACAGAATCGGCGCATGCGGTAAATCATATTTCTGCATCCAGCGCGGATGCAATTCGCCAATCCAGCCCACTGCGCGGCCATTCAACTCGATGCGCGCGCTGCGTCCCGGATGCAGCGCCGGATGCTCCGCCTTCACGAATTGCGCCACCGCCGGCGCCAGCACGGCCTCCAGATCCGCCTTCACGTCGAAGTAATCGACCGGGCGCGCCGCCGTGCCCCACTGCTCTTCGAGCGCGGGACCGTAGGCGAGGCCGCCGATCATCTTCGGCTGCGCGAAACCTTCGACCGCGAGCTCGCCCGCCTTGATCGACGGATCATTCAGGAACACCCGGCCGGCTTCGAACACGCGCACGCGATCCGCCGCGCGGCGGTTCAGATTCGTGCGCAGCACGCTAATCAGGCTGCCGAACAGCGTGGTACGCATGACGGACAACTGGCTTGCGATCGGATTCAGCAGACGTACCGGGTTATCGTTGCCGGCGAAATCCTGCTCCCACTCGGCGTCGACGAAACTGAAGTTCACCGTCTCCGCGTAGTCGCGCGCGGCGAGCGCGTGACGAATCACATGGATCGAACGATGCGTTTCGTTCGTCGCACGCATTTCGCTGGTGGCGACAGGCGGACGCGCCGGAATCTTCTCGAAGCCGTAAATGCGCGCGACTTCTTCGATCAGGTCTTCTTCGATTTCGATATCGAAGCGGTACGACGGCGGCATCACCGAGAACGTATCTTCACTACGCTCGAACGCCAGGCCGAGGCGCGTGAAAATTTGCGCGATCTCTTCCGCGTCGATCTTGATACCAATGATGCGATTCGCGCGCGACACACGCATCTTCACCGGCTCGCGCTTCGGCACGTTGACGATCTGATCGTCGACCGGACCCGCCTCGCCGCCGCAGATATCGAGGATTAGTTGCGTGATGCGTTCAATGTGCTCGACCGTGGTCGCATAATCGACGCCGCGCTCGAAGCGATGCCCTGCATCCGTCGCGAAGTTGTACTTGCGCGAACGGCCGCGAATGCTATCCGGCCACCAGAACGCGGCTTCGAGATAGATGTTGGTGGTGTCGAGCGTGACGGCGGTGCTATCGCCGCCCATGATGCCCGCGAGACTTTCAATGTGCTGCTCGTCGGCGATCACGCCGACGGTTTCATCCAGTTCGACCGTGTTGCCGTTGAGCAGCTTGAGCGATTCGCCCTTGCGGCCCCAGCGTACGTCCATGCCGCCGTGGATCTTGTCCAGATCGAACACATGCGACGGACGGCCGAGTTCGAGCATCACGTAATTCGAAATGTCGACGAGTGCGGAGATGCTGCGCTGGCCCGAGCGCTCGAGACGCTGAACCATCCATTCCGGCGACTTGGCGCGCGCGTTAACGCCGCGAATCACGCGGCCCGAGAAACGGCCGCACAGATCCGGCGCCGAGATTTTGACGGGCAACGTTTCGTTGAGCTTCACTTCGGCCGGTTTGATTTCGAGCGGGCGCAGTGGTGCGCCGGTGATCGCCGAAGTCTCGCGCGCGACGCCGAACACCGACAGGCAGTCCGCCTTGTTCGGTGTCAGCTTGATCTCGAAAACGGTGTCGTCGAGGTTGAGCGTTTCGCGGATGTCCTGGCCGATCGGCGTCGTCTCCGGCAGGATCATCAGACCGCTGTGATCTTCCGAGAGCTTCAGTTCGCGGGCCGAGCACAGCATGCCCTCGCTTGTCACGCCGCGCAGCTTCGAGAGCTTGATCGCGAACGGCGCGCCGCCCTCTTCGGCCGGCGGCAGTTGCGCGCCCACCAGCGCGACCGGCACCTTGATGCCCGGCGCCACATTCGGCGCGCCGCACACGATGTTCAGCGTCGTGCCCGTGCCGGCGTCGACCTGACACACGTTGAGCTTGTCCGCGTCCGGGTGCTTGACGACTTCCAGCACCTGGCCGACGACGATCTTGGAGGTCGGCGGCGCGGCCGGCCGCAGGTCTTCGACTTCGAGACCCGCCATCGTCAACGCGTGCGACAGTTCGTCGGTCGTCAGTTGCGGATCGACAAAGGTTCTCAGCCAGGATTCCGGGAATTGCATGGTTCTGTGTACGTTCTGATCAGGTTAGGTCCACGTCCGGCAGATGTCTGATGTGACTCGGTACTCGTGAGTTTCAACAGGCTCTGCCGGGGACGCTGCGGGCGGCACGCATGGCATGCCGCGCTCTCTAGGCTTGTCGCGCTCGTGCGCGCCGGTTCAGGCGAATTGACGCAGGAAACGCAGGTCGTTTTCGAAGAACAGACGCAGGTCCTGCACGCCGTAACGCAACATGGTGAGCCGTTCGAGGCCGCTGCCGAAAGCAAAGCCGATATAGCGCTCCGGATCGAGGCCCATATTGCGGATCACCGTGGGGTGAACCTGGCCCGAGCCCGAAATCTCGAGCCACTTGCCGGCGTTCTTGCCCGTTTCGAACTGCATGTCGATCTCTGCCGACGGTTCGGTGAACGGAAAATACGACGGACGGAAGCGCACAAGAATGTCGTCGCGCTCGAAGAATTTCTTGAGGAAGTCAGTATAGACACCCTTCAGGTCTGCGAAGCTGATGTTCTCGTCGATCCACAGGCCTTCGACCTGGTTGAACATCGGCGAATGCGTCGCGTCGCTGTCCACACGGTACGTGCGGCCCGGCACGATCACCTTGATAGGCGGCGTGTTGGTGCGCGCGTAGCGCACCTGCATCGGGCTGGTATGCGTGCGCAACAGCAGTTGGCGGCCGTCGGCATCTTTGCCGTCGACGTAGAAGGTGTCCTGCATGGAACGCGCCGGATGATTTTCCGGGCTGTTCAGCGAGGTGAAGTTGTACCAGTCGGTTTCGATTTCGGGGCCGTCGGCCACGTCGAATCCGATCGTACGGAAAATCTGTTCGACGCGCTCCCATGTGCGCATCACCGGGTGCAGACTGCCGGCACCGGTGCCGCGGCCGGGCAGCGTGACGTCGATGGCTTCAGCGGCGAGGCGCTGGTTCAGCAACGCGTCGGCCAGCGCCTGACGGCGAGCCGTCAACGCAGCTTCCACTTGTTGCTTGACGAGGTTGATCCGTGCGCCTTCGGTCTTGCGCGTTTCGGGATCGAGTTTGCCAAGACCCTTCAATAGCTCGGTCAGCGCACCCGATTTACCAAGAAAGCGCGCTTTCTCGTTCTCGAGGGTGGTGACGTCGGAGGCTTCTGCGAAGGCTTTTTGCGCGTCGGCGACAATCTGGTCCAGATCCATTGATCCCATCATTTCAACGTCAGTGTTCTATCGAAGCAAATCCGGTTCTACCAACAAAAACGGGGCTCGGTGAGGAGCCCCGTTTTTGCTGCAGCGTCACCGAGACTACCGGATGTTCGCTGCAACGAACCACGCAGTTTTAATTGCCAAAAGCGCAATCAGGCTGCAACGGCGGCTTTCACCTGCTGAACGATCGCAGCAAAAGCAGCCTTGTCGAACACAGCCATGTCGGCCAGCACCTTGCGGTCGAGTTCGATCGAAGCCTTCTTCAGGCCGTTGATGAACACGCTGTACGTCATGTCGTGCTGACGCACCGCCGCGTTGATACGCGTGATCCACAATGCACGGAACACACGCTTCTTGTTGCGGCGATCGCGGTAGGCGTATTGGCCTGCGCGCATGACCGCCTGCTTGGCGATGCGATAGACGTTATTGCGACGGCCGCGGTAACCCTTGGCCAGCTTGATGATCTTCTTGTGACGGGCCCGTGCGGTAACCCCACGTTTTACTCGAGGCATGTCTTGCTCCTATGAGTGTCGGTTAAGGGTTAAGCGAACGGCAGCATTGCGCGTACGGAGTTCAGATCGGAATCATGAACTGCCGTCGAACCGCGCAGATGGCGTTTGTTCTTGGTGGTCTTCTTGGTAAGAATGTGGCGCTTGAAGGCTTGACCGCGCTTGACGGTACCGCCCGGACGCACCACGAAGCGCTTTGCAGCACTCTTCTTGGTCTTCATCTTCGGCATGACAACTCCATTATTAGATGGATATGGGTGTGCGGTCGGCCAGAT
>DASVNP010000032.1:0-27946 GCA_036383775.1 Paraburkholderia sp.
TAGCCCCGGTGCGCAGGCGCTCAATGACGTGCCCATGACGCTATATGAAGCCGTCAGCCGCGCTGGCGGCTTCAACGAAACGGCGGATCAGAGCGATCTCGTGCTGGTGCGCGGTGGCCAGTCACATCGCCTGAACTTTACGCAGATGCTGGCGCAGGGGGTGAGTCCGTCGCGTTTCTATCTGAAATCCGGCGATTTGCTACGCGTCATGTCGCGCGACGAAAGCGACGTGTATGTGATGGGCGAAGTGAACAAGCCGGTCTCGGCGATTCCACGCAGAACCGGGCGTATCACGCTCGCGGACGCGCTCCTGCAGGCGGGCAGCGTGAACTCCGCCACTGCCGACGCGGCGCAGATGTTCGTGATCCGCCGTTCGTTGAGCGGCGCGCCACAGGTATTTCACCTCGACGGACATTCGCCCGTTGCGATGCTGCTCGCGAGAGATTTCGAGTTGCAGTCGAAAGACGTCGTGTATGTCGACGGCAGCGGGCTCGTTCGCTTCAACCGCGTGCTGAGCCTGTTGATGCCGTTGATCAACACGGGGCTCACCGCAGGGGTGATCGCGAAATGACCGGGATTCTGATGGTGTGTGAGGGCAATATTTGCCGGAGCCCGGTCGCGTGCGCGTTCCTCGAGCGCGCACTGCCGTCTGTATTGGTGAGCTCGGCAGGTACGCGGGCGCTTGTCGGCAGGCACGCCGACCCGCTCGCGATTCAGCTTGCGCAAGAGCGCGGGATGGATATCAGCCAGCACATCGCTGGGGCGCTGAGCGAAGAACACGTGCGCGCAGCGGACGTGGTGCTGACCATGACGGCTAGCCAGCGTGACCAGATTCTGAATCACTCTCCATCAGCACGAGGCAAGGTGTTCCGCCTCGGCGAGCACGAGCAGCTTGACATTGTGGATCCCTATCAACGGCATCGTGTCGTGTTTGAGCTCGCCTTTGTACAAATCGAACATTGCATTGCGAAATGGCGTGACGACATCGCACGGCTGGCTCATTGAATCATGAAATTGCTCCATCAAGAACGCTCCGGCCACGCGCTGGACGATAAAGAAATCGCGCTGTCCGATGTCGTCGCGCTGCTTATCGACAACCGCCTGTTAATCACGCTGATCATGACCATCGCCGTGATTCTGGGTGTTGCTTACGCATTCGTCAGCATGCCGATGTATCGGGCGGATGCGATGATCCAGGTCGACAGCGACGCCGGCAGCAGCACGCTCAATGACAAGCTGGGCGATCTCGCTTCGCTGTTTCAGAACAAGGCGTCGACCGATGCCGAAATCGAACTGATCCGCTCGCGCATGGTGGTCGAGGAAGCCGTCCGGAGCTTGCATCTCGACATCAAGGCAACGCCGCACCGTTTCCCGTTGATCGGGGCGCTGATCGCAAGACACGCGCCCCCGGGCATCCCGGCGGGTCCCGTTTTGGGGATGAGTCGGTTCGCGTGGGGGGGCGAGCGTCTGGCTGTCGCGCAATTCGACATCCCTTCAGCGCTCTACGACCAGACTTTCAAATTGATGGTTGGGGCAGAAGGCGCGTTCGAACTTCACGATCCGGACAACCGTATGGTGTTGCACGGCCGCGTCGGAGCGATGGTACGGGGCACGACACGGTATGGGCCGGTGGAGCTGCACATTGACCAGATGATCGCACGCGCCGGCACGTCGTTCGACCTGACCCGGGCATCGACGCAGCTGACTACTGCCGACCTGCAACTCGCCCTCGATATCAGCGAGAAGGCGAAACAGTCGGGCATTGTCTCAGTGAGGCTGGATGGCGCCGATGCGGCTCTGACCGCGGCTACCGTGAACCGGGTCGCGAGCGTCTACGTGCAGCGGAATGTGGACGGCAAGTCGGCACAGGCGCAGCAGATGCTGCAATTCCTGAGCGAACAACTCCCACAACTGCGGGCCGATCTCGATCAGGCCGAGGCTAAATACAACGCGTTTCGCACGGAGAACGGCACGGTCGATCTGGAGACCGAAGGGAAATTGCTGCTGCAGTCGATCGTCGACAGCAAAACCAGGCTGATCGAGCTGCAGCAGCAACGCGCGGCGCTCGCGCAGCGGTACACGGCCGAGCATCCTTCCGTGCAGGCAATCGATCAGCAGATCGACGAACTGCAGCAGCAACAGAGCGGTTTCAATCAGAAGGTCGCGTCGCTGCCGAGCGTGCAGCAGCAGGCGCTTCGGCTCATGCGCGATGTGCGGGTCGACACGGATCTGTACACCAGGCTGCTGGATAGCACGCAGCAGCTGCGTGTTCTGAAAGCGGGTCAACTGGGCAACGTCCACACCGTAGATTACGCGGAAGTGGCTGAAAAACCCGTCAGGCCGAAGAAAGCCCTGGTGATCGTGGTGGCGGCCGTGCTTGGTTTGATGCTCGGATGTTTGATCGCGTTTGTGCGCAGCGCGCTCAATCGCGGCCTGGAAACGCCTTCTGAAATCGAAAGCGCGGTGGGTGTGCCGGTCTACGCGATCGTTTCGCGAAGCGCGCGTCAGCAAACATTGCACCGATCCGCCCGTAGCGATGCCGCGGGATTGAATGTGCTTGCTGCGGCGCGGCCTGATGACATAGCGGTGGAAGGTATCCGCAGCCTGAGAACCGCGCTGCAGTTCGGTTTGCTCAAATCGCACAACAACATTGTGATGCTGACCGGACCGCGGCCGGCGGTCGGCAAGTCGTTCGTGTCGGTGAATCTGTCCGCGGTGCTTTCCGCGGGCGGCAAACGTGTGCTGCTAATCGACTCGGATATGCGCCGGGGTGACGTGCATGAGTATTTCTCGTTGCCGAGACAGCCAGGGCTTTCCGATGTGATTGGTGGGGCCGATCCCAATAGCGCGGTTCATCGTCAGGTGCTGCCGAATCTCGACGTGCTGATGAGCGGCAGCATCGCCTCGAGTCCGGCGGAGATGCTGATGAGCGACGTGTTCGGGACATTACTCGCGCAGTTTAGCCTGCAGTACGACGTGGTGATTGTCGATTCGCCGCCGGTGCTGGCCGTGACAGATCCGGTGCTGATTGGCAAGCACGCGGGACTGACTTTGCTCGTTATCCGGCACGGACGTCATACGGCTGCCGAACTGCAGGAAAGTGTGCGTCAGCTCAGCAGCGCGGGCCGCGTGGTCGATGGTGTTCTGTTGAACGACGTGCCGCAACGTGCCAGTGCTTATGGTGCGTTCTCAGAGTACGGCATGCAAAAGAGCTCGTGATGGCTTTCAACAAACCACTATCGCGCCGCTTGGCGCTGCCGATGAAAGTCGCGTCGCCGCGCGGTCCCGTGCGCGATCGAACAACAGATTGTTTATGAACAAGAGAATTCTTCTTACCTTCGGGACACGCCCGGAGGCCATCAAGATGGCGCCTCTCGTGAGGCAACTCAAGAGCACACCGGGAATTGACTGTTATGTCTGTGTGACCGGACAACATCGGGAGATGCTCGATCAGGTTCTGACGTTGTTTCAGATCCGCCCGCATTTCGACTTGAACGTCATGAAGCGGAATCAGGATCTCTATGACATCACCGGCTCGATCATGCTCGGCATGCGGGATGTACTGAAGGATTGCCGGCCGGACATGATGCTGGTGCACGGCGACACGTCCACTACGTTCGCCGCGAGTCTTGCCGCTTTCTATCAGCGGGTGCCGGTCGGCCATGTGGAAGCAGGGCTGCGAACCGGCGACCTGCTCTCGCCGTGGCCCGAAGAAGCAAACCGCAGACTGACTGGCGTGCTTGCCGACTTGCATTTTGCACCGACCGAGCGCTCCCGACGAAACCTGCTCGCGGAGAACGTGCCCCACGAGCGCATCCTGGTGACGGGCAATACTGTGATCGACGCGCTCCTCCATGTACGCGAACGGCTCACGAAAGACGCCAGCTTGCTTGAGGAAGCGCAGCGTCATCTGCCGGTGCTGCCGCCGGATCGGCGTTTGATTCTGGTGACCGGACACCGGCGCGAGAGTTTCGGCGGCGGGTTTGAGCGCATCTGTACCGCGCTGGCGCGAATCGCCAGATCGCATCCGGAGGTGGACATCGTTTACCCGGTCCATCTCAATCCGGGGGTACGCGAGCCGGTTAACCGGATTCTCAGAGGCATCGGAAACGTACACCTGATCGAGCCGCTCGATTATCTGCCCTTCGTTTGCCTGATGGATCGAGCCCATCTGATCGTGACCGATTCCGGCGGCATTCAGGAAGAGGCGCCCTCACTTGGCAAACCGGTACTCGTGATGCGCGACACCACGGAGCGCCAGGAAGCCGTGGACGCGGGCGTTGTAAAGCTCGTCGGAACAGACGAACGCAAGATCGTCGACGGCGTATCGGAGTTGCTGTGCAACGAGAACAGTTACCGGTCGATGAGCGTGCGTGCCAATCCCTATGGCGACGGACATGCCTGCGCTCGCATTGCGCAAGCGCTGCTTGAACAACGTTTCGACCCGGCGCACGCGGCTTGATCGAACACAACCTGATTACTTCAATAAACACCATGGATTTCGAAACTGTCTCGGTGATTGGCCTGGGTTACATTGGACTCCCGACGGCTGCCGTATTCGCGGCGCGACGCAAACGCGTGATCGGCGTCGATGTCAGTCAGCACGCGGTCGACACAATCAATCGCGGCGCCATTCATATCGTCGAGCCGGAGCTCGACATGCTGGTGCACGCTGCGGTGACTCAAGGGTATTTGCGCGCCACCGTCACGCCGGAACCGGCCGATGCGTTCCTGATCGCTGTGCCGACACCGTTCTCGGACGGCTACAAACCGGACCTGCGCTTCATCGAGTCGGCGAGCCAGGCGATCGCACCGGTGCTCAAGAAGAGCGACTTAGTGGTCCTCGAATCGACTTCGCCAGTCGGCACGACCGAGCAGATGGCCGCGTGGATGGCGCAGCTGCGTCCCGATCTGTCCTTTCCGCAGCAGGCGGGCGAGCAGTCGGATATTCGCATCGCTCATTGCCCGGAACGGGTACTTCCCGGTCATGTGATTCGGGAACTGGTCGAGAACGATCGCGTGATCGGTGGCATGACGCCTCGCTGCAGCGAACTCGCGCGCACGCTCTATCAGAGTTTCGTGCAAGGCGACTGTATTCTGACCGACGCCCGGACGGCCGAAATGTGCAAGCTCACGGAAAACTCGTTCCGCGACGTCAACATTGCCTTTGCCAACGAACTCTCGGTTATCTGCGACAAGCTGGACATCAACGTGTGGGAGCTGATCCGGCTCGCGAACCGGCATCCGCGCGTGAGCATCCTGCAGCCCGGACCCGGCGTGGGTGGTCACTGCATCGCAGTCGACCCGTGGTTTATCGTTGACTCCGCGCCCGAACAGGCGCGCCTGATTCGTACCGCGCGAACCGTCAACGACGACAAGCCGCGCTATGTGATCGACCGCGTCGAGCGTGCGGCGCGGCGCTTCAAGGACCCGGTGATCGCGTGTCTGGGTCTGGCGTTCAAGGCGAATATCGACGACTTGCGCGAAAGCCCCGCGCTCGAGATTGCCGAAGAGCTCTCGGAGCGATTCGCAGGACAGGTGGTTGCGGTCGAACCGAACGTGCGAGTGTTGCCGCCGTCACTCGAGGGCAAGGTTCGCCTCTGCGAATTGAGCGAGGCGCTGCTGGAAGCGGACATCATCGTCATTCTGGTTGATCACGCGCAGTTTCGCCGCGTCGATCCGGTTCGCTTCCAGGCGAAAGTCGTGATCGATACGCGTGGCGTGTTGGCTCATGCGTAATTGGGCGCGGCGCTGCCTACGTCAATGCCGGGGTATCGTGTGAACGCACCGGAGACGACGCGCGCTATGGCCGCTGCAAAGGTATCGCGCATCCGCTCGAACTTTCTTGCCATGATGGTGTGGCAGGTCGGAAACTACCTCGTGCCGTTGGCGACCTTTCCGTATCTGACGCGTGTGCTCGGCGCGGCGCAATTCGGCGTGCTCGGCTATGCGACGGCGGTTGCGACCTATGGACTGCTCGTGACCGAATGGGGGTTTTTTCTCAGCGGCCCCAAGGCTGTCGTCGAGCGCAGGGGGCAACCGGAGGCGCTTAACGAACTCGTCTGGTCGACGATGGCCGCCAAAGGTTGTTTGTGCGCGATTTCGTTTGCCGTGCTGTTGATTGCCGCGCATGTCGATAGCAAAGTCGCTTCTGTCTATCCGGTGCTGCTTGCGGCATGGCTCACGGTCCTCGGTAGCGTGTTTACATTGAACTGGCTGTTGCAAGGGCTGGAGCGGTTCTCGGTCTTTGCAACGGTAGCGCTGGCGGGAAGATTTTCTGCATTGCCGTTGACGTTCGTCTTTGTGCGTCACAGTGGCGACGTTGTTTTCGCTGCGGCAATCCAGGGATCGGCGGCGGTTATGACGGGATTGTTTTCGCTGATCGCAGCCTGGCGTCTCGGTGTTTTGCACCGTCCATGCGTGTCCGCGCACTCGGTCTGGGCGCGTATTCGTGAAAGCGCCGACATGTTCGTGTCGTCGGCGTCGGTGAGTTTGTTCGGCGTAACGAACGCGGTCATTCTCGCTACCATGGCCACACCGTATCAGGTGGGCATCTATACGGCGGCCGACAAACTGAAGACCGTCGCGAACATGGTGCCGGCGCAGATCAATACGGTCTGCTATCCGCGTATCGCTTCGCTATTCAGTGCGCAGCCTCGCTCGGCTGCGCGTCTCACTGTGTTGGGCGCGGTTGCCACGGTGGTGACGACGATTGCCGGGGCAGCTGTCATTGCTTATATCGCGGCGCCACTGACCAGGCTGATCCTGGGCGGCGGCTACGCGGGGTCGGCATCGTTGCTCAAACTGCTTTGTCTCGCGACCGTTTTCGGCAATCTGGCGTATTTCCTCGGACTGCAGGTGCTGGTGCCGTTCGGGCGCGCGCGTCCCCGCTCCTGGCTGATGCTGGGCGCAGGCGTGCTGAACGTCGGACTGGCGATCGTTCTGACGCCACGTTTCGGCGCTGAAGGCGCGGCGTGGTCCCTTCTCGTGGCAGAGGCGGTGTTGCTCGCCATTTATGTGTCGATGATTCTGAGCAGGCCGTCATTGCGCAACCACTTTACCCAATTGTTGAGCCGATGATGGAAAGCCGCGTACCCGTTCATGTCATATCGCTGTCGCGTTCAGGCCGTCGCGAGGCGATCGCCACGTTGTTGGCCAATCATGGCGTGGCATTTCAAATCGAGGACGCAGTCGACGGGAAATTGCTCACGCAAGGTGAACTGAATGCGGCGTATGACGATGAAGCGGCGCGTCGCCGCTATGGACGCCCGTTGACCTGCACCGAGGTGGCGTGTTTCATGAGTCACCGGTCGGTGTGGCGCAAGATCGCGGACACGGGGTGCGCCGCGGTGGTTCTCGAAGATGATGCGCTCGTCGAGCCGGCGTTCTTCACGAACGTGCTGTGGGCTAGCGAGTCCGAACTGGCGGCCCAGGCGGACATCGTGCTGCTTGGACGATCCAAGTTGCGGCGTGCCGCTTCGTCATGGACGTATTTCAACGAACCGCTCAGGCATGCTGTGGTCGTGGCCGGACTTCGGGTCGGCGTGCCGTTCAAGCAGTGGACTTCGGGGTCGGTGGGCTACTGGATCTCCGCGCAAGCGGCTCGCGATGCGCTCGCCTATGCAGACGGCCGGATCGGCGCATTGCTCGACGATTGGCCTTGGCACCGGGATCACGGCGGGTCGCGCGTGGTCGAACTGCGCCCCTATGCAGTATGGGAAGACTTCGAGCGGTTGCCTAGCAGCATCGAGCGGGAGCGTAAAGCAAGTACGGCCCCCAGGGCGGTGTGGCTTGAGGCTGTGCTTTGTCCGCTGCGCCTCGTACGCACCGCGGTTCGCTGGAGCGTGGTTGGCTTGCGGTGGGCGCTGTTGCTCAACGACGCATCGGGTGTGCGTCATGAATAACGCAGTCTGGCCGCAGCGGCGGAGCGTTCAAAGCGGCGTTGCGGTGCGCGGGGTGGAGCGACGAGCGCCTACGTCGCCGCGATGGGCGGTGTTTGCCTGCGGTCTCGCGTTGTCGCCGTTTGCTGATTTTCTGTCAATTAGAGCCGCACATGGATCTGGCGCGGAAGGGGGCGATGCGCGCTACTCGCTCCTTGTGCGTGGAAGTATGATCGCCGGCCTGCTCCTTGTGCTGTTGACGAGTGGCAGGGTGAAGCTGCCGAGCTGGCGCACGGCGCTATTGGCGGTGGCTGCCATCGTGGCCGCCGCGGTGACGTATGCCTTCGGCGATATGTCGAGCGCGGAGTTCACACAGCAGGCCGTGTTCGTTCTCAAGGTGTTCTCTTTCTTCGTGTGTTTCGCAGCACTAACCGGGATGAATGGGCAGCAGCTTGAAGAACTTGAACCATTCCTGTGGTTCACATTGCTGGCCTATGCGTGGGCGATCATCGCGGGTGCGGCGTTCTCGATCGACATGTTTCGCAGTTACTGGGCCGATACGCAGATCCGGTCCGGTTACAAAGGGATTGTGTACGCGCAGAACGAGGCGTCCGCACTCATGATTGTGGGGCTTGGCTACGGCCTGCTCAGCGTGCTGCGGTCGGGCTGGTCTGCTTCACGCGCGGTGCTGGTCTGCAGCATCCTGCTGGCCTCGTGTCTGGTCGGCACCAAGGCCGCCATGGCGGGGGCTCTCGCCATGACATGTTCTTACTTCTATTGCAGGCACAAGCTGCCCGGGGCGACTATCCGCGCGTTGACGCTTGTCGGCGCGCTGGCAGGCGCTGCTGCGATTGCCTATCTGTCCTTGCCGGGCGTACGAGGCGCTGTCGATCTCAGTCTTCAGTATTTCCAGTACCAGCATGACCGTGCGGGCGGCGGCGGATTGCTCTCCATGATCATGTCCGGGCGGGACGTCAAGTTCTGGAATGTATGGGCAGAAGTGGCAAAGCAGGACTATGCGCCGTTGCTGAGCGGCGGCTACCCCGTGGTGCGCTATCTGATCGAAATTGACGTGCCCGATCTCGTGCTGGCGATGGGATTGCCGGTCTGCCTCCTCTATGTGTGGAGCTTGAGCAAGGCCTTTCTTTACCC
Organism: Paraburkholderia sp.; assembly: GCA_036383775.1. Taxonomy (GTDB): domain Bacteria; phylum Pseudomonadota; class Gammaproteobacteria; order Burkholderiales; family Burkholderiaceae; genus Paraburkholderia. Next base: position 9,033 of record DASVNP010000032.1, read on the forward strand.
TGGAAGCGGACCGGCACCGCGATTTGGCAGATGGTTTTATATCGTTCTGATGGCGATAGCCTGCACTGCGGGGCACGTGCTGGTATCAGCGGTCGTCAGTCCGTATCTGGCGATGATCGCCGTACTCATCGGGCGCGCCGCGGCGCAGTGTCAGTCTTCAGCGCAAGGGCCGGGCGATGAATAAGCGCGTTGACGACAGACTGCCAATGGCTTTTGATGCATCGCCGCTTCGTGTTTTGCATGTCGGACCTGGGCGAGGTCAGAGAGGCGGTATCGCATCCGTGCTCGCTGAACTGGGCGCGCAGCGTGAACGTTTTCAGCGCGAGGCCGTGGCGTTGGGCGTCTTCGAGACACATGGTTTCCAGAGCGCGAAATCGCTGTTGCGCTTTCTGCTGCTGGACGTTCCCGGTTTTCTGATCGCATTGCTCAAGGGCGTCGATCTGGTTCATTTCCACGTGTCGGTTCGTGGGTCGTTTTATCGAAAGTTCATGTTGTATCTGCTGGCGAGGCTTTTCGGCAAGAAGACGATCTTTCATTTGCATGCCGGTAACTTCCAGCATTTCTGGATCAATGGCGGCTGGCTCATGCGTCATGCCGTGTCGCGATTCGTTGGCGGCGCGGATGCGGCAGTAGCGGTGTCGTCGACCATCGCGGCGGAACTCGAGGTATATCGAGGCAACGACCACGGCCTGTATGTAATCGGCAATACAGCGTGCCATGCCGAGGCGATGGCCGGTATGGCGTTACATGAGTCCCCATGCGTGAAGCGCGGCGATAGTTCTCCGTATGTTGCCTTTGTCGGCAGATTTACAGAAGGCAAGGGGATCGACGAGTTGCTGAGAGCGACGGCACTCCTGAACAGTCAGGGGCTGAAGATCGAGCTGCGATTGGCCGGCGCCGGCGAACTGGAGCGGTGGTCACGTGCGGCGCACAGCTATGGCGTGAGCGATCAGGTTCGCTTCGTCGGCTGGCTGCAGGGCGATGAAAAACTCAGGTTCTATCGCGACGCTGCCCTGTTCTGCATGCCGAGTCATTTCGAAGCGTTCGGCATCTCGACGTTGGAGGCGATGCTGATGGGCCGGCCTGTGATCGGCACTCAAGTCGGCGGGTTCCTCGATCTGGTCGAGGAAGGGGTGACCGGCTATCTAGTCCGTTGCGGTGACGTAGAGGCGCTGGCGGAAAGAATCCGGCATCTGGTGCAAAGACCCGATATCGCGCGTGCGATGGGGCAGGCGGCAGTGTCGCGCGCGATGAGCCGCTATTCGGTTGGCGCGGTGGTGGCTCAATACGTTCTCTGCTATCGCAGAGTAGGCGAGACCAGCAAAGAGGATTGTCGATGAAGGTCGTTGCATTCAGCGGTTGGATTTCAGGTTGTCTTTTAGCATTGCTATGCAGTTGCGCCAACGCACAGGATCTCAGCGTCACCTGGAGCGATCCGCAAATGACCGCATTAGCGAGCACATATGACTCGATGTTTGCCACGAACTGGAGTGGCGGCATCGACGCGGGCATTGGCGTTCAGGCCAATTCCGGCGATATCACTGTGGTTGACGACCCTGTAACGGCGGGAAGGAAAGCTGTCCGCGTTCAGATGTCCAGAGCCGAGGACTTCTCGAGGATTGCGAACGGCGTTCCTCGGGCAGAGTTGATCTTCCCGAAAGCCGTGAGTTTTTCGCAAGGCCCGGACTATCTGATCAGATGGAGCACTTTCATTCCCGTCGGGTTCACGTTCGACAGCAAGCAGGCTGTGATCATCACTCAGGTGCATCAGGGCGAGTGGACAGGTGGGCCGACTGTCGCACTGAGCCTGCTAGGCAACCAATACGCGATTTCCGAACGCGGCGGCGCAAATACGGCAACCGTGTCCGCGGGCAAGTGGCTGTGTTGCGCCGATGCCGATAAGGGCAAATGGGTCAATTGGGCGCTGCGCTACGTTGCCGACGATTCCGGTCAGCATGCGTCGACGCAATTGTGGAAGGACGGGCGCTCGGTGTTCGCGGCGCAAGGTGTGCCGAACGCTTATCCGGGTGTGCAGGACGCGTACCTGAAGATGGGGCTCTACAAGGCCGGATGGAACAGTTCGCCGTCCGACGTCAACGAAATTACGTTGTTCTTCGGACCGGTTTCGGTGGCGAAGAAATGAACGCCGCATCCGCCACGCACGTTTGATGAGCGGATGCCACAGTACAAACAGAGTGATTTTATGAAACGCATTCAAGTATTGGGATGTCCGATGGACGCCGCGACTATGGACGAGACGGTCGCCTCCATCTCCTCGCGAATCATCGCCAGACAGTTCACGCAGCACGTCGCGGTCAATGTCGCCAAGCTCGTTCACATGCAGACGGACGCCGAACTGGCCAGGTCTGTCCGCGTCTGCGACATGATCAGCATCGACGGCATGGGTGTGGTCTGGGCCGGCAGGCTGCTTGGCCATGCCGTGCCTGAGCGCGTGGCGGGCGTCGATCTGTTCGACAGATTGCTGGCGGAGGCCGCGAGACTCGGACTGCCGGTGTATCTGCTCGGCGCCACCGACGAGGTGGTCGCGCGCGTGGCCACGATCTGCGCAAGCCGTTATCCGGGACTCCGGGTTGCGGGACATCACCACGGGTACTTCGGCAACGATCAGGAACCTGTTGTCGAGCGCATCCGCGAGTCGGGAGCGCGGCTACTGTTCGTCGCGATCACGTCGCCCACCAAGGAGAATTTCATCAATCGCTGGAAGGCGTCGCTGGGTGTCGACTTCGTGATGGGAGTCGGCGGCACATTCGATGTGGTGGCCGGCAAAGTCGCCCGCGCGCCTCGCTGGATGCAGGCTGCGGGTCTGGAGTGGTTGTTCCGTGTTCTGCAGGAGCCACGCCGTATGTGGCGGCGCTATCTGGTCACGAACAGCAAATTCGCATTGATGCTGGGCAAGGCGCTGATTCTCCAGCGTTAGGCGGGAAGGGTACAGACCCTTGGTGCCAATTTCTTAAACAGGAAACGCTTCATGTTGTACATCTATCGCATCGCCCATCTGCTGCATCGTTTGCGCGTGCCTTTTCTGCCGTGGGTCCTGAAGGTTTTCAACCGGGTGGTTTTTTCGGTGTCCTTGCCGCCCTCGGTGAAGGTGGGGCGTAACGTGGTGTTCGGCTATCAGGGGCTCGGTATCGTCGTGCACCGGCAGGCGGTGCTGGGCAACGATATCGTCATTGCGCCCAACGTCGTGATTGGCGGCCGCGGTCGGCAAGGCGCGCCGGTAATTGGCGACAACGTGCTGATCGGGGCGGGCGCGTGCATCCTGGGGCCGGTGACGATCGGGCGCAATGCCAGGATCGGCGCCAACGCGGTGGTCATGTCCGACGTGCCGCCGGACGTCACGGTAGTGGGCGTTCCGGCGCGCATCGTCAGCCGCGCCTGACCATCAGGAAGCCCACGCCAATCGCCGCCAGAAATCCACCGCAGCAACGATTGAACCACCGCCGAACCTTTGCGCGGACCAGCCATTTTCCGAGGTACATCCCCGCGCACGAGTAAAGCGCAATGGCGACCCATTCGAGGACCAGGAAGCTCGCGCCCAGTACCGTGAACTGCGGCAGCATTGGCTTCGCAATATCGACGAACTGGGGCAGGAACGCGGTGAACACCAGGATCGCTTTCGGATTGCCGGCGGCCACGAAGAATTCGCGTTGCGCAATGCGTGCGAGCGAGGCGTCGTCCTGCTGCGTGGTGTCGATGGTCGGCGCGTCGCTGCGCCATAGCTGGATGGCGAGCCAGATCAGATAGGCCGCGCCGGCCAGTTTGATGGCGAGAAAGAACCACTCCGACGCGTGCAACACGACGGCGAGACCCGTTGCGGCCAGCACGAGCATCAGCGCGAAGGCGACGAGGCGCCCCGTGCCGCCGACGAACGCAGTCATGAAGCCATGACGCGCCGCCACATTGATCGATAGCAGATTATTGGGTCCGGGTGCGAGATTGATCGCGAAGCAGGCGGGCAGAAAGAATAGCCAGGCGGTGAGAGACATGACGGCTCGCAGGCAGAGGGAGGTAAGTGGCGGATCGTGCGCCAGGGCGGCGTGCGCAACGGCGGATACAGCCGCACCCCCTGCGATTGTAGCGAAGTGGCCCGAAGCGATGTTGACGGCGCGCTTAATTCACCGCTTTGACAAACCCCGCATCGCTGATTAACGCGTCGACGCTCAGCTTGACCGTGTCTTCAATGGCGATCGTGTTACTGGTGAATTTCGGCGATTTTCGCGTCACCGTCTTGGTGGTTGTGTACACAACTGTCTGGGTCGCGGCATCGGTCACTACATAACGCATTTGCAGCGTCCAGTAGGTAGTCGGGCGCGTGTCGTCTACCGTGAATTTCTCGATGCTGCCGCTTAGAATCCGTTTGCCCTCGTTGAGATGAAAGCCGGCGATCTGCAGGCTGCTCACAATGCCGTTGTGCACGATTTCATTGATGTCGTCTTTGAGCACAATGCCGGTCATTGCCGTGTTTTCGATTCGATTCGGTGACACTTGCCCATTGCGGGCCGGTATGTAAGCGAAATCGCGAGCAGGCGCGACGCTGAGCCAACCGGTGGGATGCGCGGCCGCCCGATGCGCGCTAGGATTCAGACCGAACCACGACCACGAGCATGCGGATAGCATCAACGGCAGCGCGATCACTCCGCAACCCTTGAGCACGGTGGATCTCAAGGGCGAATGCGTGGGACTGAGCGGCGGCAGAGACGGGTTCCGTTGCGAGGACTCAGGCGCTGTGCTGGAAAATGCGGCGGTCGAAGTCAGAGGCGTGACCCTTTTAAAGGAAGTTATCCCGGTGGATATGCAGCATGGTAACAGCGACCCGGATTAGTGCGTCTCATATTCACATATCGGGCGGCATAATCCGGACAGTCAGAAAAACCCGGCTTTCCCTTGAGTCATATCTACCAGTGCTCGCTGCGCGTCGTCCACCGCGTTGATGGGCAAACGGATCGTCATTTTCACCAGCATCGCGTGGACGCTGTCCGCTAGCGCATAGCCTTGCGCTTCGATCCAGCGGCGCACTTTCGCTTCGTCGGCGTAACTGACCTCGACGGTTAGCGTGACCTGAGCAATTCTCTCGACGCGCGGCGCGTCCAGTAAAACCGACGCAATCGCATCGGTATACGCTCGCACGAGGCCGCCGGCGCCGAGTTTCACCCCGCCGTAGTACCGCACGACCGCAGCCAGCACGCCGTCCAGATCGTGGTGCCGCAATACTTCGAGAATCGGCCGGCCGGCGGTGCCGGATGGCTCGCCGTCGTCGGACATGCCGGACTGGCCCCCGGCCAGCAGCGCCCAGCAGACATGCGTCGCGGCAGGATGCTCGTCGCGCAGGCGCCGCAACTCGGCCATCGCGGCGTCGCGGTCGGCGATCGGTATGGCATACGCAATAAATCGGCTCTTGCGAATCTCGAGTTCCGCGCTCAAGGGGGCGGGCAAGGTATAAGTGGGCAAGGCAAAAACTTCTACGGATGAAGGAAGGGCGCCGTGCGCGGCGCGCGCTGTGCCCCGCCATGGTAACGGATCGCCGCAGTGCGGGTGGACACACGGTGCGTCGCGTGCTTTTTCGACTCGTCACCGTGTGACGCGATATGGCGCGTTCGCCGCGCGCGAGTCCGCCGCCGCGAGTTCATCTACAATCGTCTGCTGAACGCGCGCATCTGCCGGTTTAGTCCAGCGCGCGACAAAGGAGACGACATGCTTGACCTATCGACGCTAGGGACTTTCGTTGCCGTGGTGCTCGGCCTATTTCTGATTCCGGGTCCAGCCGTGCTGCTCGTTTTGACGCGCACGGTGCACGGCGGCCGCAAGGCCGGCATTCTTACCGGGCTCGGTATTGCGGTGGGCGACTTCATTCATACGCTGGGTGCGTCGGTCGGTCTTTCGGCGCTGCTGATGACCTCCGCGCTGGCGTTTAACGCGGTGAAGTTCGTCGGCGCGGCCTACCTGATCTATTTGGGCGTACGCGCGTTGCGCGAAAAGCAGGTCAGCGCAAACAGCCCGGCACCGGCGCTGCCGCCGGTATCGGCCTCGAAAGCCTTCTTTCAGGCGATTCCCGCTGAAGTGCTGAATCCCAAGACGGCGCTATTTTTTCTGGCGTTCCTGCCGCAGTTCGTTCGTCCCGAACACGGCTCCACGTTTCTGCAGTTCACCACGCTCGGGCTTATTTTTGTCGGCATGAGTGCGCTTTATACGACGCTGATCGTGTTGACGATTCGTCCGCTTGGCAAGTTCGTTAAACGTCTGACGTGGCTGACCCGCTGGCAGAACAAGCTGATTGGCGTGCTGTTCATCTCGCTCGGCCTGCGCGTGGCCACGCAAACGCGCTAATAAACGCGCTAAATGCGCAGCGTGGCCGCTTCGCTCAGGAGAGCGCCAGCAGGATGGTTGTGGAAACCACAATGATGAAGAGACACGCGGCGCTTAGAATGTCATTGGGATAGTTCATGGCGAGACCGGCAATATTGGCGGGTTGAGAAATCCATCATAGCCATGAGTGCCCCATTTAACTGTCAAGCATTGCAAGGCACGGGGCGTTGGCGGTCGTGCACCTGCGGGTTTTTCGGCTGCGTACGAACAGGAGGCGAACATGAGCGGCAAGGCGGCTTTCGCTGGCACGCGAGCGCCGGACATCGAGTTCTGGTTCGACTTCGGCAGCAACTACAGTTATCTCAGCGTCATGCGCATCGAGGCGCTGGCGGCGGCGCGGGGTGCGCGGATTCGCTGGCGTCCGTTCTTGCTGGGGCCGATTTTTCGCGATCTTGGTTTTGACAATTCGCCGTTCGTGCTGCAGAAAGAAAAGGGCGCGTATGTGTGGAAGGACATGGAGCGGCAATGCCGCAAATATGGCATTGCCCTGACGCGCCCAAGCATTTTTCCGCGTGCCGCGCTATTGGCCACGCGCGTGGCGCTGCTCTGTGCGGATCGCGAATGGATCGCCGCCTATTGCCGCGAGATCATGCAGCTGAATTTCGTGCATGACCGCGACATCGGTTCGACGGATGTGGTGAGCGAGGCGCTCGGCAAACTGGGTTTGCCCGCGCGGGAGATTATCGCCGAGGCGCAAAGCGACGCGAACAAGCAGCATTTACGTGAGCAAACCGAAATGGCCGCGGCGCGCGGCATTTTCGGTGCGCCGACGTTTTTTGTCGGCAGTGAAATGTTCTGGGGCAACGACCGGCTGGACGACGCGTTGGACTTCTGCGCTTCGATCGCTGCGCGCGAGTAGTGTGATGCGGCGATTGGCGAGCCGTGCGGAATCGGGGCCGCGCGTTATGCCGCTATTCGTCGCCCTGCTGGCAGAAGCGGCGGCCCGGCACGTGCGAGACCACAGCCTGGGCGATTTCGAGCGGCGTGCTCTCGGCGGGCACCACCCGGCGGCTTGATTCGGGGGTGTGCTTCATGGTCCATTCGACCAGTCGATATGAGCGCCCCCAAGGGGGTTGCAGCGGGTCCGAGACCTTGCACGAGTTGATCTGGCGAACCCATTCGTTGCCGGGCATGGCGCGCAAATGCTCGAATACCGTGTCTTCAAACATGGTTTGACTCCTTCTCCGCAGGCATGCAGCCCATCTTCTGGCGCGTCGTCAACACCCCGGAAAAAAAGCGCCGCCGATGTTCTGGCGGCTCAACAGGGGATGTTGGACCTCATAGTTACAGCAAAGAATTAAGCCAGACTTAAGATCGCTTAAAAGCGTAGGCGGCGCGATCGCACCCTCAAGACCTTAAGGAAATAGCCGTTATAAAAGCGGATTGGTGCCGCCAACCCCGCTTGCCTTCGAACCCGCCCCTGATAACGTGACGAATCTCGCCCAAACGCCGCTTGCAGAGCGCCTTCGGTCGCTCGTCGACACCGTGCAGCACAACGAGCGCACGCTGCGCCGCTTCCAGAACGTCGAACTGCGCCTGATCGGCGCGCAGGACTTCACGTCGTTTCTCGATACGCTGTTCAGCCGTCTGCCGCAGGAATTCTCGCTATCAGGCGTGACGCTGTGGCTTGACGACCGAGCGCCGATCCTGCTCGAACTGCTCGAGCCGGCGGCGTTGCACGCGCTTGGCGAGCCGAGACTGCGCACGTCGCGCGAGGGCGGCCTTGCCGCGCAAGGTCTGTGCGAGGACGGCGAGCCATGGCTCGGCGAATCGCGCGAGCTGGACGACACCGCGCGCCGCGCCTTCTTCGGCGACGCCGGTGCGCCGGCGAGCGCGATCCTGCTGCCGCTTGCCGCCGGCAACACCGTCAGCGGCTATCTGTGTCTCGGCAGCGACGATCCGGCGCGTTTCGCACCCGGGATGGCCACGGACATTCTGGAGCGCTTCGCGAGCATCGTGACGGCGAGCCTCGACAATGTCGCGCATCGCGAGCGCCTCAAGCAACTGGGTATGACCGACTCCCTGACGGGCCTCGCCAATCGCCGCTATTTCGATGAGCGGCTGCGCGAGGAGATCATGCGCGCCGTGCGTTATGGCGTGCCGGTGGCCTGCCTTTTCATCGATATCGACAGTTTCAAGCGGATCAACGACACCTACGGCCATCAGACCGGCGACCGCGCGTTGGCGGCGGTGGCGGCCTGCGTGCGGCAACAGGTGCGCCTGGGCGATACCGTCGCGCGCTATGGCGGAGAAGAATTCGCCGCGCTGCTGCAAGGCGACCGGGCCGATGCGCTGACCGTGGCCGAGCGTGTGCGGCAGGCGGTCGAACGGCTGGATCTACAGGACGATCATGGCAAGCGGATTGCCTTGACGGTGTCGATCGGCGTGGCGGCGCGCACGGTCAGCGGGCCGCCGGCCGAGGCGGCCAGGCTGGGTATGGTGATGATGGAAGAAGCCGATCGCGCGATGTATCAGGCCAAACACAACGGCCGCAATCGTATCGAAGCGCTGGTGAAAGCGGACGACAATCACGCCGTGTTTTGAGCGCTGTGCTCAAGGTGTAGCGTGGACCCCGTGCGTCCTGTACCCGCGCCGGCGTTAGCGCTTGAAGCTGCTTCGCGTCAAACACCTCGACGGCTGCCAGATCGTGCCGCGCGCCGCTCTTCCGGCAAGGCTCGCAGCGCAGCGCCGCTCAAATAGCGGGGGCATCCGGCGGCACGCCCAGCAGCTGCAACGCGCCACCCGTCACGCCGCTGAATACCGGTCCAGCCACTGTGCCGCCATAGAACGCCTTGCCCGCCGGGTCGTCGATCATCACGGCGACGATCAGCCGGGGATCGCTCATCGGCGCCATGCCGACGAAGAGGGCGCGGTAGCGGTTTTTCGCGTAGGCTGCCCCGACCTGTTTGCGCGCCGTCCCGGTCTTGCCGCCGACCCGGTAGCCCTCCACCGTGGCCGCGCGCCCCGTGCCGCCCGTGCCGGTGGCCATCTCGAGCATCGAGCGGATCGCGCGCGCGGTGGCCGGCGTCGTGACCGCATGGCCTTGATCCGCCGGTCGCACTGACTGCCCGGCGGCATCCGGACCGCTCCGCAACAGACTCACCGGATGCATCGTGCCGTCGCCGGCATAAGCGGTGTAGACCTGCGCGATCTGCAGCAGCGAGGTGGACAGTCCATAGCCGTACGCCATCGTCGCCTGCTCGATCGGGCGCCAGCGTTTATACGGCCGCACTTTGCCGGACGCCACGCCGGGAAAGGTCAGTTCGGGCCGCAAGCCGAGCCCGTACTCCTGGTACTTGCTCCAGATCTTTTCCGCCGGCAGGTTCAGCGCGAGCTTGGCGAGCGCGATATTGCTCGACTTCTGCACCGCTTCGGCGACCGTCATCGCGCCGTGATTCGAGGTGTCGTGGATCACGGCCGGGCCGATCTTGTACCAGCCCGGCGCCGTGTCGATGATGCTCTGCGGCCGCACCTTGCCCTCGTCGATCGAGAGCGCGACGACCACCGGCTTGATCGTCGAACCCGGCTCGAAGGTGTCGACCACCGCGCGATTGCGCAACTGCCGGCCGGTCAGTCGGGCGCGGTCGTTCGGATCGAAGCTCGGGTAGTTGGCGAGCGCCAGAATCTCGCCGTTGCGCGCGTCGAGCACCACCACGCTGCCGGCTTCGGCGTGGTGTTTGGCAATGGCGTCCTTCAGTTGCGCATAGGCGAGCTGCTGGATCCGCCGGTCGATGGTCAGATGAATGGTTTCGCCGTTCTGCGCGGGCACGAGCGGCCGGGTCTCGGACACCACGCGGCCGAGGCGGTCGCGGATCACTTCACGCTGGCCGGGCACGCCGAGCAACTGTTCGTTGGAGGCCAGCTCGACGCCTTCCTGGCCGTTGTCCTCGATATCCGTGAAGCCGACTACGTGCGCCGCCGATTCCCCTTCCGGATAAAAGCGCTTCGAATCCGCGATCTGCGTGATACCGGCCAGCCCCAGCTTGGTCACGTGCCCGGCGGTTTCGGCGTCCACCTGGCGCTTGAGCAGAACAAAGGTCTTGTCGCCGTTCAGACGCCGGCGCAGTTCCGCCAGCGGCAGGTCGAGCAGCTTCGCGAGCGGCGCGACGGCGGCTTCGTCGATCAGCTTGGGCGAGGCCCAGATTTCGTAGGTGGCGAGGCTGACGGCGAGCATCGAGCCGTTGCGGTCGACGATCCGCCCGCGCGTGGCGTCGAGTTCGAGGGTGCGCTGATAGCGTTTTTGCCCCTGGTCGACATAGAAGTTCTGGTTGACCACCTGGACCCAGAAGGCGCGCGCCGCCAGCGAGGCGAACGCGCCGAACACCAGCAGGACGATGAACTTCGACCGCCACATCGGCAGGCGCGCAGCCAGTAACGGGTTCTTCGCGACGCTCGCGTAGGGGTCGTGCGACTGCGATTTCTTCTTCTGGATCATTGGATGCGGATGGCGAACGGCTCGATTAGCTGGTGTCACTCATGATTGTAATAAGAACGTAATCTGTATGCGAGGTTCGTGCAAGGGGAGCGTGGTGGTCACGGGCGTAAAAAAACCGCGCGGACTTCAAAAATCCGCGCGGCTGATTCGTTCGATTGATGCGTCGACTCCGACGCGGCGTGTTAAAGAGGCGCTCTCTGCCTGTTGAGCGCCTTCTTTTTTTGTGCGGCTTCCGTGTACGGCTCGTTGCTTGCGCCGGTCGTCAAACGCGGCCTCAGGCCGGCAGTGCGAAGCTCGAGATCGCTTCGCGCAGCACGCCCACCTGATCCTTCAGCGAATGGGCCGCAGCCGCGGCCTGTTCGACCAGCGCCGCATTCTGCTGCGTGACCTGATCCATTTCGCCGACGGCGCGATTGACCTGCTCGATGCCCGCGCTCTGTTCGCGCGACGCGTTGCTGATTTCCTCGAGGATCTCGTTCACGCGCCGCACCGACTGCACGATCTCGCCCATCGTCGAGCCGGCGTTGGCGACCAGCGAGGCGCCGGCTTCGACCGTGTGCGTCGAAGTCTCGATCAACGCCTTGATTTCCTTGGCGGCCGTGGCTGAGCGCTGCGCGAGGCTGCGCACTTCGGCGGCGACCACCGCGAAGCCGCGCCCCTGTTCGCCGGCGCGGGCCGCCTCGACGGCCGCGTTGAGCGCGAGAATGTTGGTCTGGAAAGCAATGCCGTCGATCACGCCGATGATGTCGCCGATCTGCCGCGAGCTGGAGGTGATCTCGCCCATCGTGCGGACCACGTCCTCGACCACGAGGCTGCCGCGTTTCGCGACGTCCGCGGCCTCGCCGGCGAGATGCGCGGCCTGCTGCGCGCTGTCCGCGTTCTGCTTCACGTTCACCGTCATCTGATCCATGCTCGACGCCGTTTCGACGAGCGCGGCAGCCTGCTGCTCGGTGCGCTGCGAGAGATCCGTGTTGCCGGCGGCGATTTCGGTCGCGCCGATGTTGATGTTGTCGGTCCCCTGACGCACTCGCGAAACCGTATCGACGAGGCCCGCCTGCATCATCTGGAGCGCGTGCAGCAGGCTGCCCGCGTGATCCTGCTGGACCGGCACGCGCGTGGCGAGATTGCCGCGCGCCATCAGCTGCGCGTGTTCGAGCGCCACTTCGAGATCGCCGCCGAGCGAGCGGCGGATGCTGCGCAGCACCAGCAGCATCACCACCGTGGCGATGGCGCCGAGCGTGACGGTGATGGCGAGCCAGCGCAGCAGACTCGCGTAGAACGCGCTTTGCACGTCGTCCATGTACATGCCGGTGACGAGATACCAGTCCCACGGCACGAAGTGGGCGGCATAGCTGGTCTTCTCCACAGGTTTGTCGCTGCCCGGTTTGGCCCACAGGTAGTCGACGAAGCCGCCGCCCTCGAGATTGCCCGCCTTGACGATGTCGACGAACAGATGGTTGCCCGCCGGATCGGTGAACTGCGTGAAGTTCTTGCCGACCATTTCCGGCTTGAACGGATGCATCAGCATGACAGGCTGCGAATCGTTGACGGACAGGTAGCCGTCCTTGCCGTAGCGCATGGCCTTCAGGGTGTCGAGTGCCTGCTTTTTGGCTTCGTCCTCAGTGAGCGTGTGCTGTTGAGCCAGCGTGTAGTAGCGGCCGACAATGTGGTTGGCCTGGTCGATCAGGGATTTCAGCTGATCGCGGCGGTCCGAGATCATCGAGGCACGGTTTTGCCATGCGCCGAAGCCGCCGATCAGGATCAGGCCGATCCATAACACGGCGACCATGGAGGCCAGTTTTTTGTTCAGAGTCATAGCGATGGGGCTTGCTTTCGCAAAGTGGTCGGTCAGAGGGCGCTTGTAGCGATGGGCTTATCGCTGACTGTGTTTACGGCGCGGCGGCATGCGCTCCGCAGGGCAGGGGAAACCCGTTGTCGGGCTTTTTATTTGTCTGATTAAAAAGAATTTTTCATTTTATTAAATGCGATTGTGATGTTTTTTTCGCACCGGATTATTCGTTTATCGAGGCGGCTGGATTTTAATTCGTCAACAAAGTTGAATGCCGATGCGCATGGACCATTGCGACGACCGAGTTTGCCGATAAATCGGGAATGCCAGATTGCAATAAATGACACATTTTTCCACTTATCTGCATATAAAGATGGGTAATGCCGGTCAAAAGACGAATAAATAAAAATTCCGCTATAGTCGCCGTTTTTCATTCGTCAGCCGGGCAGAAAAGAGCGCCAATAAGAGCACCAATAAGCGCACCAATAAGCCCGCTACAAGGAGTCAAGAATAATGAACGCTCGCGAACCTGCCTTTGTCTCGGCGTCCCGCAGCGCACGCCTGCGCCAGATGCTCGTCAGCAACGAACTCGAATTCATGATGGAGGCCCATAACGGCCTGTCCGCCCGTATTGTTCGTGAAGCCGGCTTTAAGGCAATCTGGGGCTCGGGCCTCGCCATTTCCGCGCAATATGGCGTGCGCGATAACAACGAAGCGAGCTGGACACAAGTTGTCGATACGCTCGAATTCATGGCCGATGCCAGCGATCTGCCAATCCTGCTCGACGGCGACACCGGTTACGGCAATTTCAACAACGTGCGCCGCCTTGTGCGCAAACTCGAACAGCGCGGCATTGCCGGCGTGTGTATTGAAGACAAGCAATTCCCCAAGACCAACAGTTTTATCAACGGCGAAGCCCAGCCGCTCGCCGATATGGACGAGTTCTGCGGCAAGATCAAGGCAGGCAAAGACTCGCAGTCCGATGAGCATTTCTCGATCGTCGCGCGGGTCGAAGCGCTGATCGCGGGCTGGGGCATGGACGAGGCGCTGCGCCGCGCGGAAGCCTACCGGCAAGCCGGCGCGGACGCGATCCTGATTCACAGCAAGCTCTCGCGCCCTGACGAAATTCTCGAATTCGCGCGCGAATGGGCGGGCCGCGCGCCGCTCGTGATCGTGCCGACCAAGTACTACAGCACGCCGACCGAAGTGTTCCGCGAGGCCGGCATCAGCACGGTGATCTGGGCGAATCATCTGATTCGCGCCGCGACCTCGGCCATGCAGGCCGTCGCGAGCGAAATCCATGCGAGCGAAACACTGGTCAACGTCGAAGACAGCATCGCCGCCGTCAACGAAATCTTCCGCCTGCAAGACGCCGACGAGTACTCGGAAGCGGAAGACCGCTATCTGTCGAGCGGCCGCGCAGCTGGTTCCGCCATCGTGCTCGCGGCAAGCCGGGGCAAGGGCCTCGAAGCCGTGACGCAGGACCGTCCGAAAGTGATGCTGCCGATCGCCGGCAAGCCGCTCCTGCGCTGGCTCGTGGACGCGTTCAAGAAGCAGGGCGTGAACGACATCACCGTGGTCGGGGGCTATCGCGCCGACGCGATCGACACGGCCGGCATCAAGCTCGTCGTCAACGAGCGGCACGCGCAAACCGGCGAACTCGCGTCGCTCGCCTGCGCGCTCGACAAGCTGACGGGCGACACGCTCGTTTCGTACGGCGATCTGCTGTTTCGCAGCTATATCCTGCGCGATCTGGTGGAGAGCGAGGCGGCGTTCAGCGTGGTGGTCGATTCGTCGCTGACCGACGCGGAAAACGCCAGCGTGCGCGATTTTGCGTGGTGCTCGGCGGCCGACGACCGCGGCCTGTTCGGCAACAAGGTCGCGCTGCGCCACGTGTCGAGCGGACAGGATGCCGCATCGGCGTCGGCCATTGCGTCGCACGCGCCGCATGGCCGCTGGGTCGGTCTGCTGAACGTGCGCGGCGAGGGCCGCGAGCGTTTGCAGGCGGTGATGAGCCGCTTGCAGGCGCGCCCGGATTTCGCCTCGCTCGACATGCCTGCACTGCTGAATGCGCTGATCGAAGCGGGCGAGTCGATTGAAGTGCAATACGTGCACGGCCACTGGCGCGGCGTGAACGATCTCGAGGACTTCCGCCGGGCCGGCGACTTCGCCCACGCGCAGGCGCCGTTCGCGGCAGCCGTCAGCACGCAGGCGAACGGTACGGTGGTGCATCTCCCGAATGGAGCCGCGCAATGATCGAGGCAGCACAGTTCGTCGAGGCGGCGCGCGAGCGCGGCTTCGACTGGTACGCGGGCGTGCCGTGTTCGTATCTGACGCCGTTCATCAACTACGTGCTGCAGGACGAGTCGCTTCACTATGTGTCGGCGGCCAACGAGGGCGACGCCGTCGCGCTGATCGCGGGTGTCACGCTCGGCGCGCGCAATGGAGGGCGCAACGGCGGGCGCGGCATCACGATGATGCAGAACTCCGGGCTCGGCAACGCCGTCAGTCCGCTGACCTCGCTCACCTGGACTTTCCGCCTGCCGCAATTGCTGATCGTCACGTGGCGCGGCCAGCCGGGTGTCGCCGACGAACCGCAGCACGCGCTGATGGGACCCATCACGCCGGCGATGCTCGCGACGATGGAGATTCCCTGGGAGACCTTTCCGACCGACGCCGACGCGATCGGCCCGGCGCTGGATCGCGCCATCGCGCATATGGATGAAACCGGCCGCCCCTACGCGCTCGTGATGCAGAAGGGCAGCGTGGCGCCGTACGAGTTGAAGGACGGCGGCGCCGGTGCGCGCCGTGCGCCCACTGAGCCGAGTTCGCAATTCCGCCACGCTGCCGCTCACGAACTGGCTTCCCGTCACGACGCATTGCAGAAGGTGATCGCGCATACGCCGGTCGATTCGACGGTGGTGCTCGCGTCGACCGGATTTTGCGGGCGCGAACTCTACGCGATCGACGACCGTCCGAACCAGCTATACATGGTCGGCTCGATGGGCTGCGTGACGCCGTTCGCGCTGGGACTCGCGCTCGCGCGTCCCGATCTGCACGTAGTCGCGCTCGACGGCGACGGCGCCGCGCTGATGCGCATGGGCGCCTTTGCGACGCTCGGCGCGTACGGTCCGCCGAATCTCACACACGTGCTGCTCGACAACGGCACGCACGACTCGACCGGCGGCCAGGCGACGGTATCGCCGCAAGTCTCGTTCGCCGGGGTCGCGGCCGCATGTGGCTATGCGTCGGCACTCGAGAGCGACGATCCGGCTGTGCTCGACGCCTTGTTCGAAGCCGCGCCGCTCGACGGCCCGCGCTTCGCGCGTCTCGTCATTCACCGCGGCACGCCCGACGGGTTGCCGCGTCCCACCATCACCCCGCCCGATGTGAAGACGCGCCTGATGCGCCACATCGGTGCAGCTTAAAGGAGCGCTCATGCTGCTGCTCAATCCCGGTCCGGTGACGCTCACCGAACGCGTTCGCCACAGCCTGTTGCAGACGGATCTGTGTCATCGCGAAAGCGAGTTTTTCGATTTGCAGGAAGAGGCGCGCACGCGTCTCGTCGATCTTTACGGCCTGAACGCGAGCGAATGGCAAGCGGTGCTGATGACCGGTTCCGGCACGGCGGCCGTCGAAAGCATGACCGCCGCGCTGGTGCCGCAAAACGGCAAGCTGCTGGTGGTGGAAAACGGCGTGTACGGCGAGCGTATTTCGCAGATCGCCACGCAATACGGCATCGCGCATGAATCGCTGAAGCACGACTGGATGCAGGCGCCGGACCTCGCGAGGATCGCCGAACGGCTCGACGCGGACAAGGCCAAGGCCTTCACGCACGTCGCCGTGATCCATCACGAAACCACCACGGGCCGGCTGAACGATCTGGCGGCGCTCGGCGCGCTGTGCCGCGCGCGCGGCCTGCGTCTGCTGGTGGACGGCGTCAGCAGCTTCGGGGCGGAAGCGATCGACTTCGCCGACACCAGTCTCGATGCGGTGGCCGCCACGGCGAACAAATGCCTGCATGGCGTGCCGGGCGCTTCGTTCGTGCTGGTGCGGCGCGCCGCGCTCGAGCAGGCGGCGAGCCGCACGTATTACCTGGACCTTGGACGTCTCGCGCGTTTGCAGGATCAGCGCAACACGCCGTTTACGCCCTCGGTGCATGCGTACTACGCGCTGGTCGAAGCGTTGCGCGAACTCGCCGACGAAGGCGGCTGGCGCGCGCGTCACGCGCGCTATGCGGCACTGGCCGAGCAGGCGCGCGCGGGGCTCGCCGAACGGGGTATCGGCAGCGTGTTGGCGCCGGAGCAGTCGTCGGTGGTGCTGCGCGCGTACCGCTTGCCGGAGGGCATCGCTTATCCGCGGTTGCACGACGCGCTGAAAGCGCGCGGCTTCGTCATCTACGCGGGGCAAGGCGGCCTGTCGGCCGAGCTGTTCCGCATTTCAACGATGGGCAACATTCACGCCGCCGACATCGACCGATTGTTGCAGGGCTTTACGGAACTGATGCGGTAATGCGCTGATTCACGCCCCGCGCGCGCGGCAGACCTTGGCCGCGCGACGCGCTTACACCGGGTCTTTGTCCGGCGGCCCCTCGGGCCGCTGCGGTTCCTCGGTGTGGTGGCCGGGCGACGGCGGCACCAGCGGATCGGCCTCCGGGTCGCGGTTCGGATCGGCGTTGGGATCAGGAATCGGGCTGGTATGCATGTCGTAGCTCATGGCATCACCTTCGGGTGGGACTGAGGGCCGGGCAGCCGCTAATGTGGCGGCCGAACCGGCCGTGCTCTTCAAGCGTAGGCGTTTCCGGCGCGTCGCGCCCCTGACTTTTTCGCATCGCGGCTCACGCCGAGCTGCCAGTAACGCTCGGCAGCGAAAACGTCGTCGTAATGGCCTGCGCCGAACGCGCGCAATTGGCTCTCGTAAGCATTCACCGTCTCGCGTTTGAGTTGCTCGCGGCGCTGTGCATCGATCGTATGGCCGGCGCTCGGATAGGCCGGCGTTGCAACGATGCCGCGCCGCGCGAGATCGGCGAGCCGCGCCTGCACGGCGCCAGGCGTGCAGCGGTGAATCGCTTCCTCGTAGCCGAACCAGGTCAGATGCGACAGGCGCGGCAGGATTTCACAGCTGGCTTCGAACACGCGCACGTAGTCGTCGTGCAGCAGACCGAGCGGCATCAGCAGTGTGTTCGCGGTCGTGCGATAAATGATTTCCTCGAGCGCCGCCGCCAGCTGGCTGATCGAGGGCGAGTCCGCGTACTGGCAGTCGCGAAACGGCATGCGCAGCGGAATCGCGTCGAGCAGTTCCAGGGCGCGGTTGTCTTCGAGCGTGCGTTCGTGAATGGCCTCATGGGCGTTCGCAAACCCCGATTTTTTATCCCATTCGGTCTGCATCGGCTGTTCGGGCGGCGCGGCAAACACTGTGCAGACCGCGGCGTCGGGATGCGCGGCGAGCAACGCGCCGCAACTGAAGACGGCA
Source organism: Paraburkholderia sp. (assembly GCA_036383775.1). Taxonomy (GTDB): domain Bacteria; phylum Pseudomonadota; class Gammaproteobacteria; order Burkholderiales; family Burkholderiaceae; genus Paraburkholderia. The sequence continues at coordinate 27,113 of DASVNP010000032.1, forward strand.
TCGCCGAAATGGGGTGAGACGATGAAAAGGCGGGGGCTGGTTTCGCTCATGGGGCGTGGGGTGGTGTCGGCATGCGCCGGCCGCCGGCACGGCGCGAACGGCGCGCCGGTGCATGAAAAGCGCGGCGTCACATCAGCTTAGGCGGAATCTGTGTGGCTTGCGAGGGTGGTTTGGGGGCGCAAGCGGTATGCCTGGGCTGCCTTGTTCGGATGCATCCACATTCGTGCGGAGTGCGGCTGTTAATCGCTCATTGGCGATCTTTAAGTTCACTTAAAGGAGCATATCTGAGCGATTAACGTGAACCAGCTAGTTCCTGTTCGCCGCCAACCCCGCCGCGTGCCTGAACGCCGCCACCATGCCCGTCACGATGTCCTCGCGCAAACGTCCGTCGGCCGTTCTCAGCACATACGACGGATGCCACGTCGGCACGATCAGACGCCCGTCGTGAGCGATGGTCTGCCCCAGATACTCGGACAGATTGACGTGCGGGCCGGTCAGCGCTTTCAGCGCGGTCGCGCCTAGCGTGACGACCACGCGCGGTGCGACCTGTGCCAGTTCTTTCTCCAGCCAGTACTGGCAAGCCTCGACCTCGCGCCACGCGGGCGTGCGGTGCACACGCTGTTGTTCGAGAATTTCCCACTTGTAATGCTTCACGGCATAGGTCAGATACAGCCCCGCGCGCTCGAGGCCGGCGCGCGCGAGCACTGTGTCCAGCAGTTGACCGGCCGGTCCGGTGAAGGGCGCGCCGTGCTGGTTCTCGTACTCGCCCGGTTGTTCGCCGACCACCATGAGCGCCGCTTCGGCCGGCCCGGCGCCCGCGACGGCCTGCCGCGC
>DASVNP010000033.1:0-4026 GCA_036383775.1 Paraburkholderia sp.
GCAGGCTTTGCCGGCTGACACGCAAGTCACGGCGGAAGTGGGGATCGGCCCGAACGACAACGGCGGCTTCGCGCTCGACATCGATCTGCGCGTCTCGTTGCCGGGCCTCGCTGCAGACGCAGCCAAAGAACTGGTCGACGCAGCACATCAGGTCTGCCCGTATTCGAACGCTACGCGCAACAACGTCGCGGTGCGCCTGCAAGTCGCGTAAGCTCAAGCGGCTTGAATGGATTGCCAATGAATCGTTGACGAGCGCGGCACAACCACGCCGTCATGAATAACGCCCGCACCCTGTAAACCAGGCGCGGGCGTTGTGCCATTTTGCGGCGCAATAGGCATTCGCGGACGCGGCACGCAATGTGCGTGCACCGATCCGACCGATCACCTGCCGTCATGCGACTTCGCCGATTACTTCGTTAGTAAGCGCGCAGTTCAGTAATATCGTCGCCTAGCAGCTAATCATTGCGCCGGTCGATGTCTCGCCGCGCAGCCCTTTACCCGACCCACGTTACCCATGACACGCCTCCGGCGCCTGAACGACACCTTCGATACCGGTCTGGTCTGGTTTCGCCGCGACCTGCGCAGCACGGACAACGCCGCGCTCTACTACGCGCTCAAGCATTGCGAGCGCGTCTGGTGCGCGTTCGTATTCGACACGACGATCCTTCAACCGCTTAGCGACGCCTGGCAAACTCGCCATCCCGATACGCAACCGCAGGACCGCCGCGTCGAGTTCATTCTTGCTGCATTGGGGGAGTTGGACGAGGCGTTGCGCGCCAAAGGTGGCGGCCTCATCGTGCTGTACGGCGATCCGGTCGATCTCGTGCCCAGACTCGCTGATGAACTCAGCGTGGATGCAATCTTCACAAATCACGATTACGAGCCGGTCGCGATCGGGCGTGACGAGACGGTGCACGAACGGCTTGTCGAGGCCGGACGCCAATGGCTGACGTTTAAAGACCAGGTGATTTTCGAGCGCGACGAGGTGCTGACAGGCCAGAACAAACCGTTCACGGTGTTCACACCCTATAAGAATGCATGGCTCAGGCAGCTGACAGCCTTCGATCTGAAACCGTATCCAGTCGAGGCCTACGCCAAGCATCTGGCAGCACTGCCACCCAGGCTGGACCGTCAGTTGCCGACGCTCGATCAACTCGGCTTCGCACCGAGCAATCTTGCAGAGCTGAACTTGCCCACCGGCATGAGCGGCGCGCAACGCCTGCTCGACGACTTCATGACCCGCATCGACAGTTATCAGGACCGGCGCGACTTTCCCGCAGTCAAAGGCCCGAGCTACCTGTCGATGCATCTGCGCTTCGGCACTGTCTCGATCCGCACGCTCGCGCGGCTCGCGCACGAGATGTCGCTTCAACCGGACGGGCAAGGCTCGGCCACGTGGTTGTCTGAGCTGATCTGGCGGGATTTTTACTTCATGATTCTCTCGCATCATCCGAGGCTGGCGGACGGTGCGTCGTTCAAGGAAGAGTACGACCGGCTGCGCTGGGAGCAAGGCCCCGAAGCGGACGAGGCGTTCGCCGCATGGTGCGACGGCCGCACGGGCTATCCGCTGGTCGATGCGGCGATGCTGCAACTGAACCGCACGGGCTACATGCACAACCGCCTGCGGATGGTGACGGCGAGTTTTCTGGTGAAGGATCTGGGTGTCGACTGGCGACGCGGCGAGCGCTACTTCGCCGAGCAACTGAACGACTTCGATTTCTCGGCGAATAACGGCGGCTGGCAATGGGCGGCATCGACAGGATGCGACGCGCAACCGTATTTCCGGATCTTTAATCCAATCACGCAATCCGAAAAGTTCGACGCCGAAGGGCGCTTTATCAAACGCTACCTGCCCCAACTCGCGAAACTACCGGCCAAATGGATTCACGCGCCATGGTTGGCAGGTGCAGATCGGCTCGCAGAATTTGGTGTGGTGTTGGGCAAGGATTATCCCGCCCCGATCGTCGACCATGCTGATGCGCGGCAGCGTACGCTTGCCCGTTTCGGCAAGTAAGTGCCCGCTCACATTGATTTGATCAGAAGCGTCTGGCGAAGACTGGGAGATGCGCCGTTTGCGGTCGCAGCTCGCGTACTAGTGCTGAACGCCGCACTGCCGCTTGCGTTCTGGCAACGGGACCGCTGGGCGGGCAAACTGCTCGAGCCCCAGGTAGCCTGTGTGGCTTTTACCGCGGTGTTGAATCAACGCACTGTGGCAATTGAATCTGGCCGTTTAAGCGTGTTTGAGCCCTTCCAATAGCTCATAACAGCTTGGGCGGCTTGCCCCAAACATCGGCGTTCTTCGCTACGCGCCGATGCTTCAAACTCGCGCAGCTTAGTGCTGGCTCATCCACGCCGGATGACGGGCGGTCGCCTCGCGGTCCAGCTTGCGCATACGGAATTCCAGATCGTAAAGATCGGTTGCCTCTGCGAGGAAAGCGTCAGCGCGTTCTTTCGCGAGTTGATCGGGCGATTTGGTCAGAAACAGAAACAGGCGGCTAAGCAGGTACATGGTCAACCTCGACAATGAATTTAGGCGTTAACGCCTAAGGGATAACCCGTATTATAGGGAAAACCCTAGGAACACGCCAATACTCATTTCGAAGTGTTGCTCCAATGTCACCGCGCGCCTGCCGAAGCTTCTGTGGCGGTGCTTTCCGCGATACGGCCGGTGCCCGTGCGGCGTTGGTGCCTGAAGAATTCCCACACCATGGCGCTTGCGTCCGGACCTTTGGCGGAATGGAAAGGTACGGCGTCGTCGCCGCCACTCCAGGCGTGCGCGAGCCCCTGGACACGGCACAGCCGCACCACGCGCCGGCCGCCGCGCAGATAGTCGCGCATCACGACGCCACCTTTGCGCTCTTCCTTCACTTCGCCGGATTTGCGCGCGCCTTTCTCGTCGACGATCCGGTTCAGACGGAGAAACTGCACCGCCAACTGGTCCGCGTTGACCGGCGCGACCACATGGTCGGTGTCGCCGTGGAGGATGATGGCCGGCATTCCGGGGTATTCAGCCACGTTAACGAGTTCGTCGACCAGCTCGGCAGGCTCGCGACGCGCGCCGCGCCGCATCACATCCATCGCCGTAATGCCGGAGCGAGCCTCGCCGAAAGCAGGACCGGAATGCAGCGCGACTGCCGCAAAACGGTCCGGATAGTTGGCGGCCAAGAGCGCCGTCAGGCCGGCCCCGGCGGAGATTCCGGCGACATAGACGCGCTCGCTATCGAATCCATGCTGCGCCACCAGCGAATCCACCAGCGAGACGACCGCACGCGCCTCGGCACCGCCGGCGCTGTCGCTGGCGTCGTACCAATGCCAGCAGCGATGCGAATGCACATGCTTCGACTGTTCCGGATAAACAACGGCAAAGCCGAACCGGTCGGCGAGCACGTTCATCCGCGTGCCTTCGGCGAATTCGTCAATCGACTGGGTGCAGCCATGCAGCATCACGACCAGCGGCATCGCCTCGTGCGCGTGGCCGGACGGGATGTAAAGCCCGTACTGAAGGTGGTTGACGAGCCGTCCAGGCGCGGTAGGCGCCGAATGGAACGAGCGCGTCCATGAACCGCTCGCCCATGCCGAAGCGCGCGGGCGAACCCGTGATTCCCGCGGAGCGGCGCGCGGAGCCTCGCGTTTCGCGGATGCGCGCAACGCGGCCACCGGCTTGACCGGGCGGGCCTTGGCCGAAGGTTTGGTGGTGGCGGCGCGAGCCGGCCGCGTGGGGGCGCGCTTGGTCGTTGCGTGAGCGTGCTCGGTTTGAATCGCGAGCAGCCGCTTAAGACCGCGCAGCCAGATTTTCGACAGACTTTTTGCCATCGGTGGGTAACCTCGCAAAAAGGGACAGGTGCCGTTCGATCGAACGACGCTTTGTTGTGCAATGCACAATAACACCAATCCTCATGCGATGCTGGCGGCCTAAGCCTCTGCCGGGTACCGAATTTTCCGCCCGGCGAACCTTGCAGCAGCACCAACGTCAAACCATGGCAAAGCTTGTTCGCTAGCCAACGCCCGCCACAAAAAGCCTGATGC
>DASVNP010000034.1:0-1802 GCA_036383775.1 Paraburkholderia sp.
TCTGGTGACGCCGCTGCACCGAGCAGTCGCGATCGAACAGATAGACCGCGCCGCCGAGACGGTCCGCGAATACCTGCACTTCCACGTGACGCGGGCGCGTCAGATACTTTTCGATCAGCACGCGATCGTTGCCGAAGCTGCTCGCCGCCTCCCGCTTGCAGGAGGCGAGCGCCGCCGCGAAATCCTCACTGCGCTCGACCACGCGCATGCCCTTGCCGCCGCCGCCGGCGCTCGCCTTGAGCAGCACCGGGTAGCCAATGGAATCCGCTTCGCGGTGCAGCGGTGCGGCGTCCTGATCGTCGCCGTGATAGCCCGGCACGAGCGGCACGGCGGCCGCGTGCATCAGCGCTTTCGCGGCCGCTTTCGAACCCATCGCGGCGATCGCTTCGACCGGCGGTCCGATGAAGACAATACCCGCCGCCTCGCAGGCATGCGCGAAATCTTCGTTCTCCGACAGGAAACCGTAACCCGGATGCACCGCCTGCGCGCCGGTCGCTTTCGCCGCCTCGATAATGCGCTCGACGCGCAGATAGCTTTCGGCCGCGGTCGAGCCGCCGATGTGCACGGCTTCATCGCAGGCGGCCACGTGTTTCGCGTTGGCGTCGGCATCCGAATAGACAGCCACGCTCGCGATGCCGAGCCGCTTGCAGGTCGCCGCCACGCGGCACGCAATCTCGCCCCGGTTGGCAATCAGGATCTTGTTGAACATGAGATGTCTCGATCTGGGGATATTCTTCTGGTGAACGCCTACCGGCGCCTCGGAAAGTACGCGTGAGCCGCGCGTCAGTTGCGCCAGGACGGCGTGCGCTTCTCGAGGAACGACGCGACGCCTTCGCGCCCTTCCGCACCGGCACGCGTCTGCGCGATACGTGCCGCCGTATCTTCGATCAGCGCGGCGCTCAACTCGTGGCCCGCGATGTCCTGCACGAGCAGCTTGCACGCGCGCACCGCCTGCGGACCGTTCGCGCACAGCGTCTCGGCAATCTGCTGGACCGTGGCGTCGAGCTGTTCCGCGCTAACGGCTTCGCTGACGAGACCGAGGCGCAACGCCGTCGCGCAATCGAATTGCTCAGCGGTCGTGAAATAGCGTCGCGAGGCCTGCTCGCCCAACGCACGAATCACGTAGGGCGCAATGGTGGCAGGAATCAGGCCGAGACGCGCCTCGGACAGGCAGAAGCGCGCGCTCTCCACCGCCACCACGATGTCGCACGCCGAAATCAAACCCATGCCGCCCGCGTACGCGTCGCCGTTCACACGCGCGATCACCGGCTTGTTGCAGCGATAGATCGCCGACAGCATGTTGGCGAGCCGCATCGCGTCGGCGCGGTTCTCGTCGTCCGAGTAACCGGCCATCTTCTTCATCCAGTTCAGATCGGCGCCCGCGCAGAACGCCTTGCCGTTCGCGGCGAGCACCACCGCGCGCACGTCGTCGCGCTCGTTGAGCGCCGTGAACGCCGACGTCAGTTCGGCGATCATCGTTTCGTTGAACGCGTTGCGCACGTCAGGGCGGTTCAACGTGACCGTGGCGATCTGTCCGGCGAATTCGATATTCAGGGTTTCGTATTGCATTCTGCTGCTCCTGCACGCTCGTCGTGCATCGTCACATTCTGAACACGCCAAAGCGCGTATCTTCGATCGGCGCATTCATGGTGGCCGACAGGCCCAGACCGAGCACGTCGCGTGTTTGCGCCGGATCGATCACGCCGTCGTCCCACAACCGCGCGCTCGCGTAGTACGGGTGGCCCTGATGCTCGTATTGATCGCGGATCGGCTGCTTGAAGGCTTCTTCCTCTTCGGCGCTC
>DASVNP010000035.1:0-5059 GCA_036383775.1 Paraburkholderia sp.
TCGACGCGAGCATCGCTGAGCGTGAACGATCGGGGATATATTCAGCGACGATCGCCGACGTAGCGGGCATCGCTGCTCCGATGCCGATACCGGTTATGAAGCGCAAGGCAACCAGCTGAAATATCGACTGCGCTTCGCTCGACATCACACCCGCGATTCCAAACCATGCAATTGCCACAATGCTCACCGTTCGACGACCAACACGGTCAGCCAGTGTTCCTCCAACGATCGATCAAAACAGCAAACCAGTGAGGCCGAAGGCCACCAGAGGCGAGAGCGCAGCGCTCGATAGATGCCAATGCTGGCTTATCGCAGGTGCGATAAAACTGATCACAATGGTGTCGAAACCTTCGATCGCTGTTGCCGCGAAGCAGATGAGGAACACAGTCCACTGCTTACGCCCCATAGGCATATCGTTGAAAATCTCGCGTACATCCCGCTGGGCATAGCCTATGCTATTCATCGCATTGTCCTTGACGATCGATCACCTGATTGCGGTGTTAATCTGGGTTCACCTGTTTCTCGACACCACCGACACCACCGACATCACACGTCCGTTAAAACCGGTGCCGGATACCCACTCGCAACAAGCCCTGCGTCTGTCCACTCGACGGTGAAGGAATCAACGTGATCTGCGCCTGAGTCGCTGAACCCGCCGCCTTCAGCAGTTCAGCCGCAAAGTAGACGTCCGTCCGCTTCGAGAGGAAATAGTTGGTGTAGAGATCGATTGCCCGATAGATTGGCGTCGCGGAGGTCGCATCCACTTTGCCGTGCGTGTAGATGTACGCGGCACCGGCGAACAGAAACGGCGTAATGAAATAGCCGACGTTTGCCTCGTAGTTGTCAAACCGCACGTTATTGCCAAGAAAGCCCTTCTTGAATTGCGTCGACGTGTACTGGAAGGCAATGGAAGCGCCGCCGAGCTTGTAAGATGCACCGACCCCAACGATCGATTCGCTTTCCGCGCTCTGCACGTACGGGGCATAAATGATGTTTCGGGGTGCGATGCTATCGAACGCGGCGGCATACGGATTCTTGATGATCGTATAGGCGGCCGCAACATACAGCGGGAAGCTGATTCCGTTGTAACTCAGTCCCACCGACGTCACGCTATTCGTGGAGAATTGTCCGGGCTGCCCACCAAAGCTATAGAGCGCACCAAATGTGAAGCCCGCAATTTTCGGGCTGGCGTATTTAACCGAATTGTTGATGCGTATGCTTCCGCCAACGTTGTCGACGTCACCGGCGTGAGCGAAGTTGACCGCCCAGTTCAAACCGGCCGCGATGGGAGAGAGCATTTCAGCGATTTCCTCGTATTGACGTCCAAGGGTGAACGTCCCATACGGGCTTGAGATTCCAACGTACGCCTGGCGGCCGAACAAACGCCCATTGTTGGACAGGTTTCCGCTCGACACATCAAAGCCGTTCTCCAGCGTGAAGACCGCTTTGTAGCCGCCGCCCAGATCTTCTGCGCCGCGCAGCCCCCATCTGGACAGTGATCCACCTCCGCTCTGAACCAGCCAGGCTGAATGTCCGTTCTGATTACTTGCGTAGGTCAAGCCTTCATCCAGCAGACCGTACAGTGTCACTGAACTTTGCGCATACACCACCGCAGGCGTGACACAAAAAAACGCCGCGGCCAAGGACAATCTCTTCATCTCCAGTCTCCTTTGTCGTTTTGAACGCACTGCTAACTGGCACATCAGGGCTACTGGAAAGAAGGATATGTCTAAATTTTCCGTTCGTATAGTTTAATTTGGATAGGAGTATCCCCAGGTATGCCTGGGCCGACGAATGAAGGGAATGGGTCCCCGACTTCGCGCGGAGACGTGAAAGGGATTGAACGTGGCAGCCGATCAGATCGGCAATCGATGGCGAAGTCGCGCAGTCGCGACTTTACGAAGACGCCAACTGGCAAAAGAGAGGGGGATGTGTGGACCGCGCGAGACAACAGCATCTCAATTCAGGACTTATGCAGACCTTCCCTGAGACGAGATTTCTATCTTCAGGTCGATGCGCTTCTGGGCGATTCAGAGTTCGCGATGAATTGTGCGACTCGTTCGGAAAACTCCTTCGTCGACGCGCATCGCAGGAACGCATGTTTTTCCTGTTCAAGATGGCGCTCGAGGTTATCTTCGGCCACCATCCCGACAAGCGATTTCATTTCTCTGACCGCTGCCACAGGTACGTCGACGATTTTCCGCGCGAGCGCAAGCGTGGCGTCCTGTAAGGAAGCGGGTTCGGCAATGCTCTGGACGAGCCCTAGCTGCATGGCCTCGTCCGCGGTCAACGAGTCGCGCGTCAACAGGATCTCTAGTGCCCTCGCCGCCCCCAATCGACGCGCGAGATGAAACGAGAGACCACCATCGCTGGATGTCCCCAGCCTGGCGTAGCCGACGACAAAGCGCGCAGTGCTCGACGCGACCACCAGGTCGCACGCCATTGCCAGCGAAAAGCCCGCACCTGCTGCTGCCCCTTGAACGCTGGCGATCACAGGGATCGGCAAGCGCCGCATCGTCACAATCGTGGCGTGCAGTGCGGTAATTAACGATTCGAGGTAGGAATCGGAACGCTGCACGCCGTCGAAGATCTGGCGAAGCTCGCCGCCCGCCGAAAATATTCTGCCCCTAGCTTGAAGTATCACCGCGCGATACTTCGACGCCCCCTCAATCTCGCGGAAGACGCCCAGCAGTTCATCGCAGAACGTCTTGTCGATCGAGTTCGCGCGTGCTTCGTTCACCAACGTAACGAAGGCGATGTCGTCACTTGATGTCAGCGTGATTTTGCTTTCCATCTGTCCTTGATCCGTGAATTACATCGGTAGCCGGATTCAGTTCTGCAGTCGGCTCGGTGAGCGAAATACTTGAACCCTGGACCAACCGGGTCATCTTTATTATACTTTACGACATGTTAATTTAAAAGGAAATTGAGCGGCAAGGAGCAGTGGATCGACCGGGCACGTGGCAGACGCGATAGAATTTTTGTCTGACGATTAGGATGCTCTTCAGACTCGTGATTTTTGCCGAACCAACGGCACGCTTTGCTCCGCTCGGAGTTGCCTGTGCATCAGGCCGGCGCTCGTTAAACAGTGTGTTACTGTGCCGCCCAAATCGACTGTGCTCAGCGGGTTCAGCCGCAGCCAGGCTTCGGCAGTGCGTGTGTGATACCGTTGCGAAGCCTGCCTTCGTTGATGGTCACGGCCTGCCCGGCGTTGGTCTGTCTGAAGGCGGAAGGCGGGCGGAAGGCACCGGAGCACAGAAGCAACGCAATAACGTATTTCCCAATCGAGAAACCAAATGGCGGACAGCGCAGGTTCCAAGAACGTTGGTAACAAAAGCAGACCAACCGAACTCAAACGTGCAGAGCAGCAGCGGGCGCAGGAAACCCGCTCCGCGATCCTGAACGCGGCACTTGCCGAATTCGCCACGAAGGGCTTTGAGGCTGCGAGTATTCGTAGCATCGCGGATCGCATCGGCTTGCAACATCCGCTCATCACCTATCACTACCGGTCCAAAGACGTTCTCTGGCAGGCGGTGGCGGAATTCGTGTTCGAACGCATTCAGCAGGAGTGGGACACCAATCTGACGGATACGCCCCCCGCCATGGCGGCGGACCGGGTAAAACTGGTGTACCGCTCGTTGTTCCGGTTCACGGTGGATTTTCCCCAGTTTCACCGCTTCATGCTGCAAGAGTTCCTTGTGTACAGCCCTCGTTTGCAGTGGCTCGCCGACACAGTGCTCAAGCCATTGATCAGCTGGTTAATTCCACAGATTCGCGCGGCGCAGGATGAAAACACCTTGCCGAAAGTCGAACCAATCCTTCTGCACTACCTCATGATCAGCCTGACATCGACCCTTTCCGGATTCGGCCCGGAAATGCTGGCGACCAGCAACGTCTCCGCGTCCGATCCAGCCGTTGTTGAGGCGTACTGGCAGATGGTCGAGACACTTGTCTTCAACAAGCAGCCGGAGACGCCATGTGCGGACAAGGCCGAATCACGTTCGGGCAAGGCCGGCAGCCGGCCCCGCGCATCCGCGCGCGTGAAGACCAGCTAAAGTACCCCGCACTACCATCCGGTTGTCCCTCTCTCTGGCAACGACTCGCGCATCCGCGAGTCGTTCGCGTCCTCAACTGAGCTGCCGTCAGGCCGTCAGGAATATATCTAATAAACCGATATGTTTCATCTGAAAATATAGGCTATCCAGATTGCAGGCCGGAGCCTATCGTGCGGGTTTCCAGCAGACATATCGTCTGCCACTTCGGAGATCATTCTCATGAAACTGCTACACGTAGATTCCAGCATCCTCGGACAAGGCTCCGTCAGCCGCGATCTGTCAGCGGAAGTCGTCGCGACTTTCCGGGCCCGTCATTCCGACCTTAGCGTTACTCGTCTCGACCTCGCCGCCACGCCGATCGGTCACCTGACTGCAGCCCACCTCGCCGCCGCGCAAGGCGCTCCAGTCGATGATGCATTGAAGGCCGACGTCGCCTTGGGACAAGCCGCGCTCGAGGAATTCCTCGCCGCCGACATCGTGGTTATCGGCTCACCGATGTACAACCTGGGCGTGCCCTCTCAACTGAAGGCCTGGATCGACCGCATCTCGGTCGCCGGGAAGACGTTCAGCTATGGCGAGCAAGGCCCGGTCGGACTGTGTGGCGGCAAGAAGCTGGTCATCGCTTCATCGCGCGGCGGCGTTTACAGCGAAGGCTCACCCGCAGCATTCTTCGATCATCAGGAAACCTATCTGAAGGCGGCGTTCGGCTTCCTGGGCATCACGGATATCACCTTCATTCGTGCAGAAGGCGTGGCGATGGGTGAGGACGCGCGCAGTGGGGCCATCGCCTCGGCGAAGAAAGAGACCGCCGCGCTCGCCGCGTGAGATCAAGGAGCCCCCGCATGACCCATTCCATCCACGGCAACAAACGCTGGCTGGCGCTGATCGTTCTGTGCCTCGGCGTGCTCATGATCGTGCTCGATACGACGATCGTGAACGTTGCCCTGCCGTCGATCGCCGCGGACCTCGGCTTTAGCGAAACCTCGCTGGTGTGGGTGGTCAAT
>DASVNP010000036.1:0-2753 GCA_036383775.1 Paraburkholderia sp.
GGCTCCATCCAGACTGAACCCGAGCACTTGCAGCCCTCGATCCGCATTGCGTGCGGCGTAGGCGGACAAAAGAGGCAGTTCGTCACGGCACGGCTCACACCAGGTGGCCCAGAACGTCAGAACGATCACTTTGCCGAGCAGATCGGCGGTGCTGATGTTCCGGCCATCCAGCGTGTGAAGAACGAGCGACGGTGCAGGTTGACCGACAGCCAGCGTGGCAGCGCAGGTCTTCGAGGACCGGCCCAACCCGCTCGCACCCAGAGACAATGCAAGCACCGCACGCAACCACGCCCGCCGCGCGGTCGATGTCGCGGATGCGGAGTCTGTCTGCGCCAGCGGCGCTCGCGACACGTCAGAACGCATAGCTCATCCCCACGTTACCGCTCCAGCGTGGAAACAACTGATAGCCGTCGAGCTTGCTGTATATCGCGCGCTGCACGAAGCCATACACCTCGAGGTTTTTCCATACGTTCACGGTGATGCCGGGGCTGACATAAACGGCCGTTCCCGCTGTATTCGCGGTATCCGCGAGCGTGCCCTGGTCGTGGCTCTTGCGGGTCACGTTGATCTGCAACTGCGGGACCCACTTCGGGTTCGCCTCATAGCGCAGTCCCACGCTCAAACTGGCCAGATTCCCCGGGCGGTATGTCGCGCCGACGTGATCGAGATTTTCCACGATTGCGGACTGGAATTGCCCGTTGATGAATGCATCGAAGTTCTGGCTGATCGCCTGGTAATAGTAGGCACCGACAATCAGGTCCGTACTGCCGGTGCCGGGCTGCAAGCTGGTGTCGAGCGTCTGGCCTGCGGCTGCATTGGGGCCATTCGAGAAGAACACGGGATTGTGCCCAACGGTTGCACCCGTATTGACGTTCTGACCGCCGTACCGGCCTGTGGGTATCTTGACACCAAGCTGCAAGCCAAGATTGTGCGTCGGCAGAAAACCCTGATAGCTGGCGATGAGCTTGATATCTCCCAGGCCCTTGCTGGTTGCGCCGCTCACATTGTCGGGTATGAGCTGGCCCGTCGTCGCGTTGCCGTACGTCGTGTGGCTGCGGTAAATGTAAGGAATGAGAGCGCTAAAGTTCGAGCTCGCACTGGGGCTATAGCAGATGCCGAGATTGATGTACCGATTGATCGTCTGGTGCTCCACCTCCAGACTGCGACCGGCGTCATTGATACTGGCGGGCTGTATGTTCGACACTGAACCGGTACCGCTGCGCAGCTGGTTCTGGTTGATGAAGTCGTATTCGACGTTGATCCGCCAGCCCGGCGCGGCGGAATAGCCCATCGCGGCGTCGGAGCTCAACGAGCAGCCGCAAGTGGCGCAGGCGTGAGCGGCGGTGGGAAAGACCGCGGCCATGGCGAAAGGCAGCGTGCAGCGCAATAGCGCGTTCTGGTTGGTAGACATGATTTCCTCTTCGCTCGATGCGGACGCTCGTCAACCGCCCTGCCCGGGTGGAAGAATGTGCGTGTTTTCCTGGGACGACAGACTGCCGCGACGGCCTGGCTACGAAGCAGGCTGACGTTGCGGTCGGCAAGGGCGACGACTAGGAAAGGACAGGAGGATCGCGAGGCCGGCCAGAGGGAAACGCGGCGGCGAGAGGAACAAACAGGGGCGGCGCCGATACCTGCGCAACCGCTAGCAGCGCCGTTGCAAGCAAACCGGCGGGAGGAACGCCCAGCGCTGCTACATGATGAGCGACGAGATCGCAGTATCCACACGCCGCGAGCTTGTCCCGGGACGTATGGTGTGCAGGGGGAGCGTCACTTTCGACTGCCGAACAAACAGCACTGACCGGCACATCGGCGCGAGACGCAACGAGCAACTGACTCACAAGCGGCGCAAAAACCACAAGCCACATGGCGATGAGGCCAAGCCATGCGACAGAGTGTTTGTGGGCGCCACGCTTCATGGTAGTCAAATAAATTTCCGGATTCTATCCAGCGGATAGTGCGCCTGTATAGCGCGTTCCTTATACATGCCATCAGCCGGAAGCGGCCGGATCGGCTGGACAGATACTTCATTGGGTAACTGAAAACCGGGGGCATTTCGCGCCGAACAGAAAGCACCTGCGGTCAGATCGACACGTTGATCGGTCGAAAGGCTTTGCGAGGCCGGCGGTGCGAGCATTGCCATCGGGATTGCAAGCAATCTGAGAATGCCGCCAATTTTCGAATGGAAAAAGCGACGCATGATTTTGACGGACCGACCGGCTAGTGTGTTGTTGACGATTGTCGCGCAAGCTTTTGATAGCGCCGATGGGTAGATATCCTACAAAAGGATAGGGAAAGAACGGTGCAAATCTTTCCGTTGGACTGCAAGTCCGTCTGAACGGCAGCTTTTGTCCGACGCTGGCAGTTCAGGTGCGCTCGCCAGGGCTGACGCACGGGATCATAGGCATGGTGCCCGCGCCTGTCTGCTTCGGCCGACGACATGACAGACAGCCCCGCGCAAGAAAGTCCGATGTATGAGCAGAGCGGACGCACAGTCATCCGGCCGACGACACATGTGAACGACGGTTTGCGTGCCGCTTTCTGACTGCAGGTATATTGACGCAGGCTTGCCCTGACATGGGCTGCAGCATGGGACGTTCAATGAGCGTGCGAAGCATCCTCAATGAATAGCAACCCTTATTATCCGTAAGCGTAGCACCAGCTATGCTCCGGCATCGCCTCGTAGAGCCGCGCGTAGTATTCAAGCACGACGATCATTGACCATAGCGCGTCTCGTCCCGCAGGCGCAGCGCACC
>DASVNP010000037.1:0-5873 GCA_036383775.1 Paraburkholderia sp.
GTGAGTTCGTGCAAATCAGGGTTGTGCGGATAGAGCGTACGCAGCGTGGTTTCGAAGTCGTGCGCGTAAGCGTCGAGGGTCCATGCGTGCGGCGGATACTTGTTGATGTGCTTCACTGCGGCGTGCAGGAACGTGTCGTCGCCGAGCCAGGTTCGCACTTGCGGGTACGACTGTTCGAGGCACTCGACAAGCTGGGCGCGGTAGTTGTTCTGATAGACGGCGAGCCCGGGTGCCGGGTCCGGGCCCGCACGGTGCGTCGCGTCGTCCATCCCGTTGACGAGCCAGTTCCGGAAGTCGTGTTGCCATTTGGCGAGGCTCATGCTGCCTCCACCGCGTGGCGTGCCACGGCGGCAGCGCGATGCATGCGCGCCATCGACAGTTCGTCGAGCAGGTCGGCGAGCGGCGGAATGTCGGCGTCGCGTTCGATCATCGTCGCAACCGGTCCGAGCCGCAAGACGGCGTTCGCATAGAGCGACCATACGTCCTCGCACACGGGGCTATCGTGTGTATCAATCAGCAGGTCGAGGCCCTGCGCGTGCCCGGCGAGGTGTATCTGACGCACGCGTTCTGCCGGAATGCCGTCAAGGAAAGCGAGTGCATCAAAGCCGTGATTCGTTGCGCTGACGTAGATGTTGTTGATATCGAGCAGCAGATCGCAACCGGTGCGCGCAGACATCGCGGAGATGAACTCCCATTCGGTCATCGTCGCACCATCGAATGCGAGGTAGCTGGACGGATTTTCAAACAGCATGGTCCGACCGAGAGTGTCCTGTGCAAGCGAGATATTGGCGCAGACGATGTTCAAGGCTTCTTCGGTGTACGGAACCGGAAGCAAGTCGTGTGAATTGAAGCGACCAATGCGCGACCAGCTTAGGTGATCGGACACGAAGAGCGGTTCGATCTCGTCCACCAGCGCTTTCAGGCGGCGGAGATAGTCGCGGTCGAGCCCGTCCGCGGAGCCGATCGACATCGACACGCCGTGCAGCGCGACAGGGTGCCGATCGCGTACCTGGCGGAGGATATGGCGAGGTTGACCGCCTTCGACCATGAAATTCTCGGAAATGACTTCGACGAAGTCGACCGGCACGGTCGTTTCGAGGAAGTCACGATAGTGCTCCTTGCGCAGGCCGAGGCCATAGCCTGAGAACAGAGGGTTGGAGGAGCGCATGGTGTGTACCTGGCAAGGATAGGCTGGAGGAGACTGGCCCGGACTTTGAATACCGGGCCAGTCGAGACGGTTACTTCGGCTCGGTCAGCGTGCCGCCCAACGCGCGGCATGCGCTCGGCGTCTTCACGATTACGCCCTTGCCCTTGCACGAGTTGGTGCCTTTGCAATCGTTCTTGGCGGTCGCGCAAAGCCCCTGGCCCTTGCACGCATTGACGCCATAACAGCGGCCGGGTTGTTCCGCGCCGGCCGCGTTGGCGGTGCTGACGACCGATGCGCTGGCGAGGGCGAGCAGTGCGGCGGCGGCCGCGAAGCTCGCACGTGATTTGACGTTCATATTCATAAGGTATCCGAAATTGATAAGAAATAAAGACTCAACGAGCCGGGGGGAAGCGTTAACGGTGCATCTGAAATTATTTCGCGCTGAGTGCGGCGTCCTCGATGACCTTCGCGACCGCCTCGGGCTGCGAGATGACGATGGAATGGCTCGCCTTGACCTCAGTGACTTTCGACCCGGCGCGCTGGTACATCCAGCGCTGAAGATCCGGGCTGAGCACGCGGTCATCGGTCGCGACGATGCCATAGCTGGGTTTGTCGTGCCACGCGGCCACCGGTGTCTGCGTGCCGAACGCGGTGGTGGTTGCGGGAACCTGCGAGACGGCCATAAAGTTGCTGCGATTGGGGATCAGGTCACCGGCGAAGTCCGCGCCGAATTTGGCCGGATCGAAGAACAGATGACCTTCGCGGGTGGCGTGGATGTCGTCGCTCGGTTGCGGCACGGAAGCTGCCAGCTGAGTCACGCTTTCGCCGGCGTCGGGCTGATAGGCAGCCACGTAGACGAGCGATTTCACCTTGGAGCGTGCGCCGGCGACCGTGATCACCGAGCCGCCGTATCCGTCTCCGACCAACACGACCGGACCATCGGCGGCAACGATTGCGTTGCGCGCGGCGGCCACGTCTTCGTCGAGCGTAGTGAGCGGCTCCTGCACGACGGTAACGTTGTAGCCTTTGTGGCTCAGGATGTCGAAGACGACGCGCCAGCCGGAACCGTCGGTGAAGGTGTCGTGCACAATGACGATGTTCCTGGCGCCAGCAGGCACGTTGGGGTCCGTGGCGGCGGAGGCGAGGGCAGGAATGGCCAGCGCCATTGCTGCGGCGGCGAGGGTTGAAGCAATTCGCATTGGGTTTCTCCGGAGGTTCTGTAGACCTCAAGTTGCGATAGGGTTGATGAGTCGTTCAATCAGCTTAGGTAACCGAGGCTAATGCGTGTGGCAACCGGAAAGGAAAGGCTTGATCAACGTGCCCCTCGAATTCCCCGGCGCAGTTGATGGTCGAGCGACCACGTTCCGGCGCCATTGGCGATCAGCGGCAGAAGCAGGCCGGCCCAGCTCAGGTGCGTCGGCCATGCATCGGGATAGACAAAGATCTCGATGACGGCTGTCATTCCGAGCAGCACGGTTGCCGCAGGCCGCGTGGCGAGGCCGAGCGTAAGCAGGATCGGACCCAGGTGCTCGGTGTACGTCGCGAGGTGCGCGGCGAGATCCGGCGGAATCAGCGGCAGCGCGTATTCCGTGCGGAACAGCTCGAAGGTGGAGGGCTTGATCGTCAACAGACCTTCGACCTTCGTGCGCCCGGACAGAAAGAAAATTGCGGAGATCCCCAGGCGGGCGATGAACAGCAGAACAGTGGGGGTTAGCACGCGCGGCAACCAGGCGGATAGCGTGTTGCCGCGTGGCGTGTCGCCGCCGCTTTTGGGCCAGGCCTTGTAGTTTGACGACTCCATCACGACGTCGCCTTCAGCGAGCCGTAGCCTTTGGGCGTCTTGATGCTCGTGCAGGTGCCTTTGTCGACCATGACAAACGCGTTGCCTTGATAGTTGACTTTCGAGGTGCCAGCACAGCTCGTGCCGGCGCCGGCGGCGCAGTCGTTCTTGCCTGCGAGTGCAACGCCGAAGCATTTTTCCTGCGCTTTGGCCGGTTTTCCAGCATCGGCATGGGCGCCGCCCGCAAGGACAGTCAGTGAAAGTGCGAGAGTAGCGGCAAGGGCCGCGCGGGTGCTGTTCATGTCAATCTCCAGAGTAGTGGAACAAAGGGGAGGGCTAACAGGCGTGTAACGCCCGAAGCCTGGTTGTCGTCGGTCGAGTCGAATGGATTGTAGTCGTATAAGATAAAAGCGTATGCGATATAAAATAGAAAATACATAGCGCACTGGTCTCTTGATCTTGACCATCGCGGATTGATTCGCGGACAAGAGAGTTAGGCATCATGCATCGCATGCGATACCAGCGTATGCGATGCATGATGGATGAGAAGCCAGATGATGTCAAGCGCAAACGAATTACACCCATGCGATTCAAGGGAATTGCTGCAGGAATATTCGGCTCAACGGCCGAAGTAGATTGAACGCGCCGCTGGGCGAACCGTGAGGCCGTGACCCGACTGCGAGGATGGTTCCGCAGTGCCGCCGTAACCCGAGGTTGCGCTCTGTTGCGTTGCGCTGTCGGCAACCTGCAGGCGCGCGGTAGCTGCCTGGATGTCGGTCGGGTAATACGGATCGTTGGCGCGGTGCGGATTGTAGCCAGCCTGTTCGATCTGAACCAGTTCCGCACGTACCTGCGCGCGGGTGACACCGGTGTCCGCCTGTTGAGCGAGCGCGGCCACCGGAAGGCCCAGAGCGGACGCGACAACGAAAGCAAAGAGTTTCTTGTTCATGATATGAAATCCAAAGTAAAAAGAGATCTATCTGATTCAACGAATCGGTTTGAAATCGGGTGGCGCGGTGCTACGCGGCGAACTTCTAACACCCTTAATGGTGCGCGTAGAACCGGTCTTGCAGCCCCGTGACCGAACGGCTGCCCGATTGCGAGGACTGGTCAGCCACGCCACCATAGGCTTGCTGCGTGGCGGCCGCATCCTGACGTTCGGCGGCGACCGTTTCCGCGCTTTGCCCGCGCTGCGACGCCGGTGCGCCAACCGACGGCTTGTAGAACGGTGCCGGGCCGTAGCCGCTGGCAAATGCTGGCGCGGCGAGCGATGCGAAGATGGCCGTGAGGAGGGTGGCGATGAGTTTGGTCTTCATGGTAGAGCTCCAGAAATAGGTTGCAACTTGAAAAGAGGTTTGGGGCAGTTTGTCTGGTTGCCTGGCGAACGATCGTGGTTAGACCAGATTGATCGTGACGCCGATGTTGCCCCGAGTGGCCTTGGAATAAGGGCAGGTCTGATGTGCTGCGTCCACGAGGGCTTGGGCGACTTCGCGGTCCAGACCCGGCACGCTGACGTTCAGACGCGCCTGCAGGAAATAGCCGCCATTTCCGGTTCCGAGATCCACTTCCGCGTCGACAGCCAGGTCCGCCGGGATTTTGACTTTCATCGCGCCGGCCGCAAGCCCCATTGCGCCGATAAAGCACGCGGACCACCCGGCGGCGAACAATTGCTCCGGATTCGTGCCGTTGCCCGCGCCGCCGGGCGACGAGAGCGCAATGTCAAGGCGGCCATCGGAGCTCCGTGCCGTACCGTTCCGGCCGCCGGACGAGACGTGGGTTTTGCCTGTATAGAGGACTTGATCGATCTGGTTCATGATGCCTACCTTGGTAGATGACAATAATGTTGTTAGTCGCATGCGATGCAATCGCATAAGACGCATTGTGGTGCGAGTGTCGAAGGATGTCAAGCGCTTGCGATTAAAGCGTATGCGATATATACTGGTTCCAACGCGAGACTTCGCGTCTTAGCCTTAGAAGGATATGCAGATGAACAAGACCTCTTCCACCGCGCTAGTCGCAGAGCCAGACATGGCGAGCCCGAGGCTCGCGGATTTTCTGTGCTTTGCGATCTATTCAGCTAATCTGGCTTTTGGCCGGGTCTACCGGCCGATACTCGATGAGCTTGGCCTGACGTACACGCAATACATCGTGATCATCGTGCTATGGGAAGGCGGCAGTCAGACCGTCGGTGCGCTGGGCGAGAAGCTGTTTCTCGAATCCAACACGCTGACGCCTATTCTCAAGAAGCTCGAAGGGATGGGTTACCTTCAGCGGCAGCGCGATCCGGCAGATGAGCGACAGGTGCTAGTCAGCCTGACGGGCGCCGGCCGGCAGTTGCGGGAGGGCGCGTTGAGCATCAATCTCTTCGACGCTACCGGCCTGACGCTTGATGAGTTCACGACCATGCAAAAGGGTATCGTCAAGCTGCGTGACAATCTCATCAGGGCAGTGCAGCGGACGGCCGAATGATCGCGTCGATACTGGCGATCCTTGCCGTGCTCGATTGCTCGTTTTCAGTCCCACGGTCCGTCTGTGAAAAACGGTCCGTGTGAGTCCATCCAGTCATACGCCTCGCCGCGGTGCGCCCAGGCCCAGCTGCTTGCCGCAGCAGGCGCGCTGGGACGCGTTTCGTTCAATACCGATTCTCTACCCCGCCAATCGCGCGCATTGTTCTGGACCTCGATGTGGCAGATATCCAGAGAGTCGTCAGTCATTTCCGTTCCTTTGTCCGCGTTGGCGCGACCTCAGGCTTTCGCCACATGCGCGCGACCCGCGTGGGTACCCTCACGGGTTACCTGAATCGTGACGATAGGCATGTCGGTTTCCTTGGTCGTGATTGATGATGCGGGCGCCGCCCGGCAGCGCCCGGGACAGGCTCAGTGACCGGCGATCTGGCCACCGTCGACGTGCAGGATTTCGCCCGTCACGAACGGCGCCGAGTCGAGA